>NZ_AP025287.1 GCF_036492245.1 Treponema bryantii
ACAACATAACAAAATACATTACGGTTTTTGTAAAAGAAGAACCGTTTGTATCTTTCCCTGAAGGTAGCCGCATTCTTGGAATTAATCAGCATATACGGATTCCGTTAAATGTATTTCCAAAGGAAAGATACAATGAAGTTGAGATTAGTACTACAAGTTCTGTATATGCAACTGTAAAAAAGATTCTCGATGATACAGAAAAAATCTGTTATGTAGATATAACTGCGACAACACTTGTTGGAAGCTGCAATATTAATGCAAAGCTTAATAATATTTCTGCAAGCATGGAGTTAACAGTAACTGAGGATGTTAATTTAAGGATGGCAAAGCTTGTAGTTTATGACAAGGATAATAAAGCAAAGGAAACTCTGAATCCAGGAAGTGTACGGCTCTTAAAAACAGATAAGAAAGCCCGTGTGTATTTTTCTACAAGTCCAAAAGGCTTGAAGTTTGATAACAAAGAAGGAACTTATCTTATGGAAAACATCAATATTGGTTCTAACAAGGATGAAGATTTTAATATGATGCCAAAGGGTAATCCGAAATTACAGGTTTTCAAGCTGACTTTTGGAACAGATTCCAGTGAAATATCATATCCGGATTATTTTGAGATAGAGCCTCTAAACTGTTTCTATGGAACTCTGAAACTCGAAAATTTTGATCAGAATGTCAGTGTAAATGTTCCGCTTTGTATTACTTATGATGATTTTAAGCCGCAGTTTAAATTATCGGGTGGTAAAAAATCAAGTTTCGATGCAAAGAATCATGTTTTGAATATAGCAGATAATGATTCTGTGCAGATATTAGTTTCAAATATGTCTTCATATCCTGGAATGCAGAATTCTATTCTATACAGATATGAATATGAAAGTATTAGCGATGGAGTTTCAATATCAACAGATGAAGTTCTATTAAATCCATCTCGAATTACAGGTTCAGGTGTAGCGGGGGGAACTTCTGTAAGATACAGCACAAGTTACGACGGAAAACTTACGGTTACTATTTATTATCCGAAATATTGTGATGTGTACGGAGAGTATACAGAAACCTTTATTGTAAATCATGAGACCTGGAGATAAGTTATGAAAAAAGCTTTTGTATTATTTAGTTTATTAATCTCTATATTATTTTTGTCATGTGATCTGGAACCGGAAGAAGAACAGAAGTTGTCTCTTCTGGAGTTTCATAAGACTTGTATTGAAATGAATATTGGAGACAGTCAGACTGTTTATATAAAACATCAGCCAGATGGTGTAAATCCATCTATTAATTATAGTACTTCAAATAAAGGTGTTGTAAGTCTTAGTGGTGAGAGTGGGGATGGTGTTGTTATTACGGCCCTTACTGCAGGTTCTGATATTGTTATAGCAAAATGTGACGGTCTTACTGCATACCTTGAAGTAAAGGTTGGAACAGATTCAACTTATATTGAGCCATATATCGTTTTACCGTATACAACTCTTGAAGTTGAAAGAGGAAAGAATGTAAGTATTATTGCTTCGCTTTATGGTGGAAAAGCAAGTGATAACAGTCAGTTTAAATGGAAATGTGATTCTTCATGTATTACTTACCAGGAATCTGGTAACTGTCTGAATCTTACTGCGGTTAAAAGCGGAGTTGCAAGAATTACAGTTGAGCACAGTAAAAGTAAATATTCATCTTCAATGCTAGTTGTAATTCCGGATTCGGCAGCAGCGGTAAAATATCTTACAACTTCAAACAACGTCATTAAAGTATATAAGGGTTCGGATAAAGTTACTTTTACAACTGAGGTCCGTGGTGGAACTGAAGCTGATAATTTATATACAAATTTTTCTTGTGTTGAAAATGGAAGTATTGTAAGTCTTTCATATTCAAACGGCCGATGTGAGGTTGTTGGAAAAGAATGTGGAGTTGCTGTTATAAGGGCTTCAAACAGTTTTTGCTCAGAAAGCATAGATATTACTGTTATTGTTTCAGATTCTAGTGAGATCGGTTATATATCATGCGATAATGATTTTGTCATTATAGATGGTAATAATTACGCTGTTGTTACTGCTAAAGTAATGATGAATGGAGATATAGATTATTCTCAGTATTTTGATTATGAAGTAAAAGATCCAGACATTGTAGAATGTTCAAATCAAGGAAATCTATTCTATATATATGGAAAGAAAGATGGTATTACAACAATTACATTAAAAAACAAATATTGTGAATTTACTCATGATATTATGGTAATTGTTCAGAATAACAATTTAAGAAGTAAGGTTAACTATATTAGTCCTGAAAGTAATTTTATTAAGCTTGAAAACAATAATGATGAATATGAACTGAAAGTAAATCTTATAGGCGGAAATGAAGCAGATAAAAATAATTTTACTTATGAAGTATCAGATTCTTCTATAATAGAGCTTCTCTCTAATGAAGGGATAGTGACATATTCAAGAAGTGCAGCAGTTCAGCCCGAAACATATCAGACTAAATGTTTTATAAAACCAAAAAGTGTTGGTTCTGCAAATATCAGGATAAGTAATCCAAAGACTACAAATGATGCAAATGTTACTGTAGTTGTATATCCTGCAGGTACATTAAATAAGACGGAGAATACATTATTCGGAGAAGGGGTATATAAAGTTATTGTAGGCTCTGCAAAAGAAGTAACTCTTGGAGTTAATGGAGATACTAATAATCTTGGAACTATTGAATGGAAAAGCCAGGATGAAAGCATTTGCAGCGTAAAAGGCAATAGACTCAATGGAATACTCGAAGGAAAGAGTTCTGGTATTACAGAATTAAATGTTTCAGGCGATAAACTTTCAAATATATTTTCTTCAGTTTTACTTTGTGGTACTGAAAGTGAGCTTGAAAATACAAATATCTTTTATCTTGATAAAAAGAATCTGAGTATAGCAAAGAATACAAAAACATATTATGAATTAAAAAGTCTGTCAGAAATAGATAAGACCAAATATGAAATATCTTCAAATGATGAAAATATCTGTAAGGCCTCAGTTAATGAGGGGGTTATTGCTATAGATGCTGTTGAAGACGGAGAGACAAGTCTTATAGTTACTAACAGTGGGCTTTCAGATTACAGATATATTATTAATGTAAGTATATATGATCCAACGCTTTCTCTGCTGTACCCGTATTCAATTACAGGTCCGGATTATGTTGGTATTGTAGTGGGAGAAAATAAGGAAGTTGAGTTTACTCTCAAAAATGCACCGGAAAGTGAATATTCAAAGATTTCATATCTAAAAAATAATGATAATATTTCAATAGATAAGAATGGAAACAAACTTTGTATAAAGGCACTTTCAACTGGTGAAAGCATGATAGAGGTTAGACATCCGTCTGCACAGTACACAAAAGTATTATATGTTTATGTTGCTGAAACTGAAGAAGAATTGAACGAACGAGTTATGTTCTTTTCAGAAAAGTCAAATTATTACGTGAACAAAGGTGATAACCTTTATTTAAAAGTTACTTCAAATAAAGAAGATATTTATAAAGATATTGTATGGTCTGTTTCAAATCTTTCCAAAGCATCTTTGAAAGACTCTGGTAACTATGCCCTTGTATCTTTGAAAGAAGAAGGATTTGTAAAAATAACTGCATCATACGGAGATAAGGCATTTTATTACTTCTATATTACAATCAAGGATGAAGAACAGAAAACAAAAGAAGAAAGTGTTTATGGTTTACCATCCATTGTTGAGTTGATTGTAGGAAATACAAAAAAAATCGGGATTACAAGTAATAATCTTAGTGCTTATGAATTCTCAACAGTTATCTGGTCTTGTAATGAAGAAGGGCTGGAAGTTAACGGAAACGGTGCTGAATGTATAATTAAAGGAAATAAAAAAGGAATATATGAATTAAGTGTAGAAAGCAGTTATCTTAATATTAATAAAAAAATAATTATTGTTGTTGGTGAGACTGCAGAAGATTTTACAAAAATCTGTGTAATGAATATAGAAAAAAATATATTTAATATTAAGAAAGGAGAAGGATTAGAAGCAGAGCTTCTTTTTGGTTCTTATATTCCAGATGATGATGTGATAGCAACATTAAGATGGGAAACAGATACTCCGGATATAATTGAACTCGAACATTATGCAAATAATGATAAATGTTATATTACAGGATTGAAAGAAGGGACTGCTGTTATAAAAATATCTTCAGAAAATTTTGCCAATAATATTAATCTTACAGTCAATGTTTATGAAACTGAAGAAAGCTCATATGGTTTTGTTACTGATAGAATAATAAAGATTGTAAAAGGAGAGACAAAAAATACTTCATTTTCTGTTATCAATCTTATAAATAACAAAGAAATAGATGATTATAGTCGTATTGAAGTAAAAGATATTACAAATGATTGTATCAGTGTTTCAATAGCAAATAAAAATCTCAGAATTAAAGCTGACAAAACTGGAACATCAGTTATTACCTTATTTTATCCGGACCTTGGAATTGAAACAAAAATTACAGTTATCTGTGCCGAAAGTGAAGCTGCATTAAGTAATATTTTCACATTCACATCTTCAAAGGATCACTATCTTTTAGCCCCAGAGCAGAGTATTTTAATTACATTAAAAACAGAAGATAATGAAGATTCAAGGATAAAAAATATTGAGGTAGTATGTGATAATCCGTCAGTAATAACTTTTATAAAACAGGATGACTTGACCTATTTTGTAAAAGCAGAAAAAGATGGTAATGCAATACTTACATTCCAGAATGACAGCTATGAATATAATGTTTATATAGCAGTTTCAAAAAGTATTCTGGACCACGAACCTCAAATTATTACGGAAAATATTTTATCTTTAGTAAAAGGAGTTAAATACACTTCTTCTGTTATTGGGGTAGATAATATTTCTGTATATACAAACTCAGATATAATAGAAATTGAAAATAATATTTCAAATGGATTTACCGTTAATCCTCTTGAATGTGGAGAAGGTGAAATTACAGTATATGCTGGAAATTATTCTAGAGTTTTAAAAGTTGTTGTATCGGAAAATGAAGGTAAAGCTGAAATACAGAAAATAATGAATATTGATAAACGACATTATTATATGAGCTTAAATACAAGTGTTTCAATTATTCCGGGTTTTCTAAATATGCCATCTTCATATGTGATTAATATAGAAGATATTTATCAGAATAATGTTGTAAAAGTAAATGTTCAGGATAAACGAATTATCGTAAAAGCTGTTAATCCTGGTATTGCTCAGATTAAAGTAAGTATAGAAGGGTATGGTTCTGTTATCCTTACTTTTGAAGTAAACGAAGAAAATAATATAAAAGGAATTGTGGAAAATGTTAAATACAATATCTATTCTGATAATTCTGTTGTATATGTTGAACCGGACAGCTATAAGACTCTTGTAATTTATATAGATGGACTATCTTCAGGAGAATCTCTTAACGACGGATATCTCTGGGAAACAGATAATTCATCTTTCTTAGACTTAGATCCGAACGGCTATTTTTGTAATGTAATACCAAAAGTTTCTGAAGGTGAGTGTAAAGTTACTGTCAGCAATCAAAGATGTAATAATGCCTATACTTTCAAAATTAAAATAGGACGTACAGTAGAGAATTCAGGAACAACAGCTCCTTATATCTATGTTCCGGTAAATACTGTCAGTTTAAAATATGGAGAAGAGGAAGAGAGTGTTGAAGTATATTTGAAAAACATGGAAGGTTATTCTTTTAGTGACCTTACATTAACAGATAGTCGTTTAAGTAATGTTGTAAAATATTCAAAAGTATATTCAGGAGAAAAATGTATTATTACTTTGAATCCTGTTTCTTGCGGATACGGCAGGCTTACACTTCATCATCCTTATTCATCATCAGATTCTTATATAGATTATATTGTACAGGATTATGGTGATTCGGGTGTTATATATCTTACTACTTCTGATAATTATGTTTCTATGAAAAGTGGAGAAACAAAGGAAATCAATGTTTCTCTTGAAAATTACGAAGAGCTGAATGGAAAGAAATTTGAATATGAATATGACCCAGCATTTATATATGTTATAGGAGAAGGTCCGAAAGTTCAGATTCAGGGTTTGAAAGAAGGTATTACTTCATTAAAGGTTAGTCACCCTCAGTCTCAGAATGTACTGGATATTACGGTTAATATCTCAAATAAAAATGTTTCTGCAAAATATTTTACTACGGCTCAGAATGTTATTGAAACTTCAGTAAGCAGCGTTATGGATAGTTTCATGGTAACTCTTGTAGGTGATTCATTGTCTTCTGGTTCATTCAAATATGAATCGAGCGATTACAGTGTAGTAAGTGTTGTAGGACAGGAAAATTATTGTTTTTATCGAGGCTTATCAAAAGGACAGGCTCAGATAACTGTAAGTCATAAATCAGATCCAACAGTTTTACCACTTACAGTTACTGTAATTGTTGAGGATAATCAGCTTGACGGACAGTTTATTACAAGTGATGAAAAGCTATTATATCTTGCACCACATGGACAGAATAAGAATGTATCTATTCAGGTAAATAATGTAAATAATTTTGATCAGTCACGTTTAGACTGGAGTATTTATTCCCAGCAGAATACTAATGGAAGCCGCGGTGATGTTATCCGCCTTAATGGTATTGGAACAAAGGGAGTTATTTCTCCTTTGAATGAAGGAATTGCAAAAGTAAGGGTTTGCTATACTCCATTGAATTTAAAATTTGATTTTGCAATTTTTGTTTCTCCGTTTGGAGAAATATCATTCAGTGATAGTGAAATTGTAGTACCAGTTGGAGATATGTATTTTGAAAATATCAATGTACCGTCTGTTACTAATAATTTGGAAGGGCTTGTTAAGTACAGGGTTGATAACGATTCAATTTGTGAAGTTTTTGGGACAAGTAAGATATGCTGCATAAAGGCTAAAAAGCCGGGAACTGCAATTGTTACTGCAGTTAATACATACGATAATACTCAGTCAGAGCTTACGGTACAGGTATATGATGAAAGCGAAGCTTCCATTAATAAGATCAATCTGAACCAGACAAGTTATCTTTTGAACCCACGAAGTCAACCAAAAACACTTAAGGCTACACTTTCGGGAAAAGATTTTATTGAGACAGATAAAGAAAATATTGTGTGGTCAATTTCAGGAAATTCATGTGTAAATATTTATCCGAAAAAAGGGCCGGAAGTTACTTTATCTCTGAAAGCTGATTCAAAAACCGGAAAGGTTAATACTGGTACAGCTGTTGTTTCTGTAACTCATTCTAAATGTGGAGCAGACTACAAAAAGACTGTTTATATTGACGTATCTGAATTACAGAATTATTTTACTCTTTCAACAGAGAAAGTTAATGTAGATAGTGGTAATACATTTACTGTGTCTGCAAACATTCTTGGTGCAACATTGAATGATTACGATGATGTTCATTGGAGTATTCAGAGCCAGAGAGTTGAAGCAGATGGAACTATAACGACAATTGCTCAGGTATTAAATGATACTGGAAGAACCTGTTCTATTATGGGTATAGAAGAGGGTAGTGTAATTCTAAACTGTTTCTATAAGGGAGATTTGAAAACTTGTGATATCCAGGTAAAGGGTAACAGATATTTTTCAATGCTGACAAATAATATTCAGTTGTTTCCGGGTCAGGAATATAAAGTTGGATATAATCTTAGACCAAATACCTATGCAGTAACATGGTTTACTTCATGCCAGGGCGAAATTGTATCAGTAGTCAATGATGATCATGAAAAACAGGAAATTACCTTAAAGGCAAATAAAGAAGGAATGTCTACAATTACTGGTGTTGTAAATGGAATTGGAACTGTAACTGTCAGTATCAAAGTTGTTTATAATCCTAAATTGATGAATACATCAAGACAGTCAGAATTTAAGATTCCAATGTTTGACAAAGGAACTGCGAACTATAATAAATATAAAAACCAGGTAGAAATAAGTTACCTCTGCTATCCGCCAGAATATTATGTAAAGGTAACAAACAGAAGATTGGACAGTGTGATAAGTGAGGATTTCTTTGATGTAATCGTAGAACAAAATCATGATTCTCTTTCGGATAATCCAAATGCCGGAAATGGTAAGATAAGGATAATTGCAAACAGAGAAATACCGTTAAATCACAAAGTTACATTTGATGTAAAGCAGTATTCGGATGCAGAGTGTACAAAGCAGATAGAAGGTAAAAGCTTTAGTTTTACAGTCTGTTCTCTTTTTACCAAGGATGATTGTGTAACATCAGATGATGATTATTATATTTATTTTAAGCGTTATGACGGTGGTTTTTCTATGCCTGGAATGAAATATGATAGTCCAGCTCATGATATGGGTAATATTAAAAACATAAATAAGCTGACTTTTGGTGAAGGAGAAACACACTATATAATTATCGAACCAAAGCATAAAGGACAGTTTTTACAGGTTAAAAAAGAAATCATATCTGTAAATAATGAGGTTCCATTAATTCTAGATGATTTTGTGGATAATGACGGAAAATTGATTGCTGAAATCAGAACTTATAAAGAAAATGGAACAATGAGAGATCATGGTTATGATGGATATTTTAATGGAACAAACTGGAGTAGACCGGAAAAAGCAAGTGAAAGTTTTTATCCAAGATTTGGTATAAAAAAACCTTATTTAACTATTAGTGAAAAAAAATATTATCTTATTGTAAACAATATTGATAAAAATAAAGAATATGCACATCAGAATTCAGTTACAGGAAAAGGAAATTATTCTAAATCAAGTCGTCAGGTATATTGGAATAGATCAGAACCAGGTGGTGGTCATGAAGACTGGTGGAGCGGTTGTAATTGTAATAATGCAAATAAAGAATTACTTATTTTTAATATTCCATATAAATGGTTTGGTGGTGATGGTGGCGGATCAAATTGTTTTCCGATATGGGTTGATGGAAATAAGAAATCTGTTGCAGAAAATATTTTTACTAAAGCTTCTGCAAGTTTATCATTGTGTACTGGTTTTTCTGGTGGTGATGGTGGAAGCGGACACCATGACTATTGGAATGTAGATCATTCAGGTTCAACTGTAACTATAAATCATGATTCTAATTATACTTTCTATACTTCAAAAAATAATTGTGATTTTAATTACGGTAATGGCTGGATAGATTCAATTTGGGGAAAAGATTATGTTATTGGTGAATACTGCAGGTGTTTTCCAAGTAATAATACCAATCCAACAAAAACAATAGCAGATGAATTAGATATCACGATAATGATGAATGGTAGTACTCCAAATCCAATAAAATATAATGTTGAGTTAAATGTATATCAATGTTACAGGAATTATTATGAATATATATATGATTCAAACGGTAACTTTACAAAAATAATTAATGATATTGCCAATGACAATTTCAAAAATATTTCATGGTAAATGAAGTATGAAAAATGTCATTGACAAATATTATAAAATTATATATATAAATACGTCGAGGTAAAAATGAAAAAATTACAATTACTACTTGCTGCTACAATAATTATGTTGCTGGTTTCTTGTCAGGGAACTGTGAATCCAAAAAATACTGACATTGAAAATAACGAACAAACAAAGACTTTTGATATTAATAAAGTATCTTTCAGCTCTACTGAAAATGACAATACTGATTTCAAAATGATTAATACTATTACTATTGGTAATAATCATTATTTTGTACTTTACACAAGAGGAATTAGTATTGATGTTAAATATGATAAAGAAAGTATCAGTGGTGAATATAATTTCAATTCTTCTAAAAAAGAAGAATATCTAAATGCATACCTTAATGGTACATTGGATTTTTCTGATATTGAGACAGTAAAGGATTATATTGAATATGAAGAAATTGATTTACTAGGACATAAATTATATGTCTATTTTATTGAACCATTTTCATATTCTGATATAAAACCTTATATTTGTGAACAGGAAGAAGACTACTTTTTGACATTATCTAATGGAGAAAAGAAAGTTCACTTTGATTTGGATTTGTCTGATAACAGAAGTTATAAATACTTTGAGTATTATAGTTTCAATAATAAAAAAGACGAAAAGAAAAAGATCTATAAGAAAAGTGATGTATATCAGCCATATAATGCAATTATAGACAGTAATAAAGATTTTACAAATGGCTATAAAGGTGCAACAGACGGGATATTTGGACGTACAAATATATGTGAGGTAGTAGAACCTTACGAAAACGATAATCAAGAAGCTTTTTTGAATAACTGTTTTACGGTTATTGGAACAGATTTAAAAACAAGTAATTATTATTTTCAAAAAAACATTGATACTATAATCAGATATGCTTTCTATTATAGAGGCTCATTCTATAACGGATTAAAGCCAAAATTTGGATATGATGAATATTCTACTGGAAAGGTCGAAAAACTCTATTTTGATTTTGAACTGGATTCAATTGTATTATATGACAGATTTGAAAATACTTTTGAAACTGAAGTATTGGATTATTTTACAATGAATCAAGATGGTGGTGGTTATTATGGTGAAGCTGAAGTTTCTAAAGATAAAATCAAAATAGAACTTAAACCAGATTTTGGATTATCTCCATTCGAGAACAAAGTCGTAACATTATTCAATATGGGATTTAACTAACGATAAAAGCTCTGCAGGGATTACTTGCAGAGCTTTTTTATATATTGTAACTTGAATCTTATTTTTCTTTAATTGCTTGATATTCTTTTTTTGTTCTTATCTTACCATTTGGATAAAAATCATATTCATACCAGCGTTCAAAATTAGCATTTGTTTTATAATGGATTTCTCTGCCTTCAGAATCATATTCTTTGGTATATTCAAATCCATCGCTTCTTTTATATTTTATTTCTCTACCATTTTCATCAAATTCTCTCCAGATTTCCAATTCTTTTTCATCTTTAGAATAAATTTGGTGGCCTTCCGGATCATAATCATAAAAAGTTTCTTGATTATTATTATCTTTTGTATATATCAGTTTGCCATTTTCATTATATGTAAACCATTTTTCGTATCCATCGTTTGTATATAGGTGTTTAGTTTTCCCTTGGGAGTTTAATTCTGAAGTAGTTATTTTTCCATTATTATCATGTTCAATTCTTTCATCTTCTTTGTATATAAATGTTTGTTCATATTTATATTCTTCACCATCCATGTTTGACATTTCTAGGTTTCTGATTAATTGTTCGTCGTTATTAAATTCTTGTTCGAACATAAAATAATAATCACCACTTCTATGTATAAACTTATGAGAATTAACTGTATATTCATTTATATCTGAATCACCTCTGCTATCTTTTCTGCATATTAATCTATCTTGTTCATCGTATTCATACCAAATTTCTGAATCAGCTGGTATAGGTGTGCCATCACCTCGATAAAGGAATTCCTCATAATAGTCTTCTCTTGAATGTATTATTAAATTTTTGTCATTATATTCATTCCATCGTTTTCTAAATGAATCTTCCTCATAAACTGCATTACCTTTTGAATCATATTTCACAAGACTAAAAAATTGTACATATCTGTATGTTTTTTCACCGTGATCTATAACTTTCTTATATATAATTTCTTTAACTCTTTGAGCTGTTAATGAATTGGTTATAAAGAGGAGTATACAAATAAAAATTAATGGCTTTTGTTTCATTTCTTAATTAATATTATAACATGTGAGTAATAATACGCAAAAAAAAATAATATCTTGTAAATCAGCTTTCCAAAGCTCTCTCCGATGTCCAGCACTCACGCTCTTTGCTATCGGGGAGAGTCTTTCGCAATTATTTTTCCCACTGAGGTTTCCTGGCAAGCCCCAGCCAAATCCTTTCATTATTGCTAACAATTCGCTTAAAGCCTTTTTCACTCATTCATTGGAAAATATATTTGAAGGGTTTATAACTGGAAGATTTTATTTATGTGTAGAGTTTAATAGCTGCATAGCTGTGAAAAACTTCTTGCATGAAATTACAATATAATAATATCATTTGAAATATGTCATTGACACATAATAATAAATAGAATAAACTATACGTAAGGAAAAAATATATGCTTATCAATTTACTTAATTCTTGCTTACAGATATTCTATAAAATTGCGAATATTAGTATTTCTACTTGGTTTGTATTATTGATACCTGTTTTTCTTGGTGGAATATGGCTTTTTCATTTATTACATGTAGATAAAAAATATAATAATGATAAAGATATTTTAGAGCAGAATTCTAAAAAATATATTGGTAGATTACATGATAGAAAATCATATGAATTTATAAGTTCATATTATTATTGGGTTAATGAATTATATGTAACTATTGGGGCCGGAATATTCTTATTATTAAATATGGAATCTGCCTGGTCTATTACAAGTTGGGAATCTTCGAAACTTCAGATTATCTTTACATTCATTATATTCCTTATTATCACAAAAATTATTATCCAGGGATTTATCGTATCTGATTTAGTAGATACTTTTGTATTAATATCACAATTATTGATATCTATATTATTAACTAAAAGGCTGCCTTTATTTGTCTTCTGGTATACATATCCAGTTGGTTTGATCGGTTCTTTTGTAATGTTTAGACGATATAAAAAGCTTAAGAAGAATCCTTTTGAAAAAAAGAATCAGGAACAGTTTGAGCATTTTACTGCAGAACAAGTTATGGAAGCAGAAGAAGAAATGCGACGTTCCTCTTACAGATACAGAACCAACTATTCAAGACAACATAAATCAGAAAAAGAAACTCTTTACGAAATGAAGCATCCAAGTGCCTCTAGTGCACAAATGACTAATATGCTTAAGTTCGGAGAAAATAGACCTAACGGTTAGAACTTTAATGGATATATACATACAAATTAAGAAAGCTTTTGATTTTTATAATCAGGAACTTTTCAACAATGAATTACCCGATTGTATTATTACTCTTAGCAGGACAACAGATACTATCGGGTATTTTTCTCCAAAACGTTTTGTTAATAATTCCGAACGAACAGTAAAACATGAATTATGTTTGAATCCTAATTACTTTGGAGTGCTGCCATTAGAAAAAGAGCTTGCAACTATTGTTCATGAAATGACACATTTATATATGGAAATAAATGGATTCAAAAGTAGTGTAGGGTATCATAATAAGAAGTGGGCCTCTATTATGCTTTCTTTTGGACTTATTCCGACTGATACAGGCTTTGAAGGTGGCAAGACAACGGGATATGCAATTACACAGCTTATTGATAATAATGGACCATTCTATAAAGCTACTCAAAAACTTTTAAATTCCGGATTTTCTTTTCCATGGGCTGATTCATTTTATAACAATGAGCAAAAAGAAATACCTCAGACAATTGAAGTTAGATCTTACACTGGTGGAAAAAGAGTAAAATACAGCTGCGGGTGTTCGAACGTCTGGGGAAAACCAGGACTTGAAATAAAATGTACGAAATGTGGAAAAATATTTAAATTAATAAAGTAATATTTTTACGAATTATAATGTAACAGTAATTAAAAAAAGACGACAGACAATACAAAATTAATAGATACAGTAAAAAACAAAAAGAAAAATCATAAATAGAAGAAATAGAATTTCTATGTTATAATCATATAATAAATAAGCTATTTTTGTGAGATAAAACTGTATGCCTACATTAGATTGGATTGGAAAAAAGAAAGTTGTTAATCATCATTTGGAAGTTCCTTTTAAAGTACTAAAAAAATCTTATACATATTCAGCTGATGGAAAAGCTAAAGACTCTGAAAATAAAATTATACATGGAGATAATTTAGAAGCATTAAAATCTCTTTTACCAGAATATGAAGGAAGAATAGATTGTATTTACATTGATCCTCCTTATAATACAGGAAACGAAGGATGGATTTACAACGACAATGTGAATGACCCACGCATTAAAAAATGGCTTGGTGAAGTTGTTGGTAAAGAAAGTGAAGATTTTACACGACACGACAAATGGTTATGCATGATGTATCCACGCTTAAAACTTTTGCACAAACTATTGAATGAAAAGGGGGCAATCTTTATAAGTATTGATGACAACGAACAAGCAAATTTAAAACTAATTTGCGATGAAATTTTTGGAAGTGGAAACTTTGTGGCTAATATTAGTTGGCAAAGAACTTATTCAATTCGTAACGATTCAAAAGGTATTCCAAGTGAAGTTGAACATATAATTGTTTACAGTAAAACTCCAGAATGGCAGCCAAATCCATTACCTAGAACTGCAGAAATGGATAAAGCATACAAAAATCCAGATAACGATGAAAATGGGGCTTGGATGAGTGGGTCCCCTGTTGCTCCAGCAGCATCAACACATCAAGGTATGGTTTATGCAATTCAGCATCCATTTACAGGTGAAATGATTTATCCTAGTGATACAGCTTGCTGGCGTTATCAACAGGATGCAATGCTTGAATATATGAATGGTTGGTGTGATTACAAACTTGAAGACTTACACGATGAAGAAGAACGTGCAAAAGTTTGTGGTATTCCATCTGATAAAATTCGAAAAAATGTAAAAGCAATTGTTCTTGCTAAATCATTGGAAGAATCAAAAAAACAAGCAAAAAAAGTTTATGACCGTGGAAATTGGCCACGTTTCTATTTTACGAATAATGGTAAAGGTGGAATCCGACGTAAGGTATACCTAGAAGGAGCTGGAGGAAGAATTACAACAAATTTTTACAGTTTTGAAGAATGTGGACATACTGACGAAGCAAAAAAAGAAATTAAATCCATATTTGGTGGATCAGCACCTTTTGATACTCCAAAACCAACACGACTAATCGAACGCATACTTCAAATTGCTACCAATAAAGATTCTGTTATTCTTGATTCTTTCGCTGGTTCTGCTACAACGGCCCATACTATTTTAAATATGAATAATAAAGATAATGGGAACCGTAAATTTATTATTATTGAAATGATGGATTATGCAGATAGTATTACTGCTGAAAGAGTGAAACGAGTAATAAAAGGTTATAATGATATACAAGGAACTGGAGGAGATTTTTCTTTCTATGAACTTGGTGAGCCTCTACTAATTAATGGACTCCTTAATGAAAATGTAGACACCGGAAAAATACGTGAATATGTGTGGTTTACTGAAACTCATTCAAAATTACAACACGAAAAAACAAAAGATAATGAATACTTTTTAGGAAAGCACAACGAAGCTGGTTATTGGTTTTTCTATAAAAAAAATGAAGAAACTTGCTTAAACTATGATTTTCTTAGCACTATGAAAACAAAGGTAGATCAATACATAATTTATGCAGATGTTTGTCGTTTACCAGATAATTTCTTAAAAGAACACAATATAATCTTTAAGAAAATTCCACGCGAAATACAAAAGTTTTAAGGTGATACAATGGAATTAAAATCTTATCAGGCATTAGTATTAAATGACTTATCTCATTTTCTAGATATCTTACAAGAAAAGAAAAATATTTCAGATAGCTATTCCTATTTTTGGGAGAATCATGAACGTACACCATTAGAGCCAAAACTTGGTGAAACAATAGAACCTTATGATAATTCAGTAAAAGGATGTCCTCATGTTTGTATGAAAGTCCCTACAGCTGGGGGAAAAACTTTTATTGCTTGTTCTTCTTTGAAAGTTATATTTGACCATTTTGGTAAAGATAAAAAACGTGCTGTTGTCTGGCTAGTTCCTTCAGATGCAATTCTACAACAAACTATTAATAATTTAAAAAATACAGAACACCCATATAGACAAAAAATCGATATTGATTTCTCTGGAAAGGTTGAAGTTTACAATAAACGAGAATTACTTAATGGTGCTGGAATTTCAATAGAATCATTTAATCAAAATTTAAGTATTTTTGTATTGAGTTATGACAGTTTCAGGATAAATAATAAAGATGGCCGTAAAGTTTACGAAGATAATGGATATTTACAAAAATTATCACCTATGATTAATGATTATTCTATAGATGATACTATTTCTGTTATGAAAATATTACAGGCATTAAATCCGGTTGTTATTGTAGATGAGAGTCATAATGCAAAATCAGATTTGTCTATACAAATGCTAAACGACTTAAATGCTTCTTTTGTTTTAGATTTAACAGCTACACCTAGAAAAAACAGTAATATTATTTCTTTTGTCCCTGCAATCGAATTAAAAAAGGCAAATATGATAAAACTGCCTGTAATTGTTTCTAATCAGCCTGACAAACATAGTGTTATAAATACAGCACTTTATTTACAAAAACAATTGGAACAAAAAGCACAAGAAGCTTACAATGCTGGTACAGATTCTTATATACGACCTATTGTTTTATTCCAGGCTCAACCTAAAAAAGGTGAAGAAAATACTACCTATGATAAAATAAAACAAATTCTTATAAAAAAAGGAATACCGGAAGAAGAAATAAAAATTAAGACATCAGATAAAAATGAATTAAATGGAATTAATCTTTCTGATAGTGATTGTAAGGTAAAATATATAATTACAGTAAATGCATTAAAAGAAGGTTGGGATTGTCCTTTTGCTTATATTCTTGCAAGTCTTGCTGACAGAAGTTCTACTGTAGATGTTGAACAGATTTTAGGTAGAGTATTGCGTTTACCATATACTCGAAGGCATTCTGTTTCTGAACTAAATTTAAGTTATGTTCTGACCTCATCAAATAATTTTTTACTTACAATGAATCAAATTGTAAAAGGATTAAATGCAGCTGGATTTACTGATAAAGATTATCGAGTAGCTAATCCAATAGAACTGAATGAAACAATTCAAGAAACACCGCAATCACAACCAGTTCAACAAACTTTTGATTCAATCGATAAACGTGATGATTTAGATTTTATTGTTCAAGAAACAGAATCTTATTCTTTGCAACTACAAAGTGAAGACACATCTGAGCATGCATCAGAAATAAAAAATGATGTATCAAATATCATGCAAAGGGCAAGCGAAGAAGAACAGAAGTTTACTCAGGAAGCAGACTTGCTTACCGAACATGAAAAAGAAGGATATGTATTTATTCCTAGTGAAATGGAGTCTCAAATTATGAAAGGAAAAATCAACGATGCATTCCTTAAATCTGCAAAAGAATTAGTACTACCACAATTCTGTACTAAAGAAAATGTTGGTGACCTATTTGGGGGTGAAGAGAAAATTGTTATCTTTGATAAAAATACTTTGCTTGAAAATTTCAAATTAAGTAAATGTGATACAAATATTGATTTTAATTTAGGTGAGACAAATATTTATAAAGTAGATTTAAGTGAAACAAATAAAGACAACACACCTTCGTTTTCCCAAGTTGATGGAAGACAGAGAGATTATTTATTAAAGTTACTTTCTGATCCAAAACAAAGGCCTGCAATGAAGGAAGCATTTGCAAGTACTTTATTTGATAATATTGGAAATATGTATCCTATAGCAGATGCTGAAATAAAAAAATACATTGATAAAATAATTGAAGATTTTACAGATGCACAATTTACAGATATTGCTTCAAATGACTATTCATATTCAATGGCAATAAAGAAAAAAATAAATAAGTTATCTAAAGAATATGCAAAAAACTCATTCAAACATGACCTTACCGCAAATAAAATATTAACTGAAAGTGACTGGAAATTACCGCTTGAAAAACCAATCTCTAAAGTTTGTCCTGCAATTACAAAATCTCTTTATGATAAAGAAGAAGCAATAAATGGTTTCGAGCTTGATGTAATAAATTCAGTTGCTAATATGGATAATATCGAATGGTGGACACGAAATCGTGAAAAAAAAGATTTCTGTATAAATGGATTTATTAATCATTATCCAGATTTTATAATTAAAACTAAAAAAGGAAATATAATACTTCTTGAAACAAAAGGTGATCATTTAGATGCAGCTGATAAAATAGAACTTGGAAGACTATGGGAATCAAAAGCTGGGAAGAATTATAAATATTTTATGGTATATGATAATAGAGTAGTTGAAGGTAGTTATACTAAAGATAGTTTTTTGGAAATTGCAAAAGAACTATAAGAATTATTAAAAAGTAGTAAAATAACTATAGGGTAGGGTATGAACAATAATGATTTTTTTGACTTGGAAAATCTAAATGAAGATTATATTGAAATTACAGAAGAATTCCTTCTTTCAGGAATGCAATCTGGCATTGCCTGTAATAATGATCAATATCGATTATTGGGAATTGAAATCCCAGCAAAAAAAGGATGGAAAAAAAATATCATTGGTACAAAAATCTCAAAGGAAAATGCTAAAAAATATTTAGCCTTAAAAGGAGTTCATAAACCAAAAGACCGTAATATTATCCTTTCTAAAAATTCAGCAATAAATAAAAGTCCTGTAAAAACAGAAACTATAACTCTATCTAATTGGGAAAGCGTAACTTTGTATCAGCTACTAAAAAATGAATATTGTAATATTTTGGATGCTATAATAGAAAAAAAAGAATCTAAGACAATCAAAAAAGCGTATGAAAAGCTTTTGGAAAAACTCGAAGAAGTTATAGCAAATACAATAGAATGAAAAAATAAAGTTACTATCACGCTTCGGAGTTTTTGTTTTTTAGTACTTTATTTCTTCGAAGCTCAGGATGCATCCTAAAAAGTCTTCCATCTGTAAACTCGTTCATTAATTTATAGCTTTCGGATAATGACATAAATCTATTCTCATGAACATTTGCCCGTATAAACCATCCTGGTATATCTCCATTCAAGTTCCCTATACAATAAAGCATTTTTGCTTCTTCATTTATGAATGAGAATGTACATCTACGGCATGTTTGTATATTTACAGATTTGTTTTTCATAGGACACATGGGGAAGGTAAAATTATCAAATTGTTTTGGCATACCTTGCCTTCTAATTACTTCGATTTTTTGATTGATATAATTTTGCATGATTCCAAAATCATAAATCAAAGTTGTATTGTTTTTGTCGTATAGAGCTTTTTTAATTTCTTCTTTACTGGTCTTCATTAATGAAGACAGATTGATTTCAATAGTTGTTAATTTGTGATTAACAATCTTATCATACTTATCGTCATCAACAGCATGTGTTACATAGATCTCAATTGCAATTGGATGTCCTTCATAAGTAACAAGTAAATCAGGACGGATATCTCCAAGATCCTTTTCAATTTCAATATTTTCTATCTTTAAAGGTTGTTCATTATTATCATATAAGGGGATTCTTTGTTCTTCTGCAATAATCTGTTTTGCAAGTAAATGTACGGTTCTTTCAAAAGCGTTTGTACAATCGGTACCAGAAAGATGAGCAAAGTGGTGAATGTTTATGTTTCCGCCATTTCGAGCGTTCAATGGTTCTTTACAAAATGTACAATGACATTCACAGTTATTACCATTAGGAACGTTATCAATAAATACCAATTCTTCATTCTTATTTAACGCATATTGTATCATGCGGTGTTTTTCCATAATAAAGACTCCAGATAATTTTGGTACATTTATTATAGCACATTACAGTGCCAAATAGCGACACTGTAATATTATTATTTTGTTATTGGTAGACAGAACCTTTATTATAAGTAGTTTCTCTTGTCCATCATTATATGTTAGTGTATAATATAACATATAATGATGAGGCAGAATTATGAAAGATTTACCAGGAACAAGATTATTATTTGATGATGAAGGAAATCCATTTCCGGAACCGAAGAAGAATGTTAGAAAACAATCCAATTCTAAAATGACTTTTGAACAGGCTGCAAAAGCTTTAAAAACTACACATACTTTATCTACAAGAAAAATATGTGAGATATTAAAAACGTATAGACCTTGGGTTACTAAATATATTCTACCATATCTTGATAAGATATATTTAAATAGCGGACGTAAAGGAAATACAAGTAAATCCTTTGGGATGAACTGGGTCTATATGATGAGCAAAATACTTGAAAATGATGAGATAACAGAATCTGCCTGGTATAAGACAAGCGATTTTGAATCATTACTAAAAAGGTCTCTATCAACCTCTACACGACAAACTATAAGAGTTTCATCGACAATTTTTATTAATCCGGAAGATCGTAGTACATTTATTATACGATATAATAATTTACAGGATGCTTTACAAGAAAATAAGAACAAAAGATATAAAGAAAACTCAATGGAACTTTTTGAAGAAAAAGCAAAATTGGAAAAACAAATTAATTCATTATTTGATGAATATATCGGTAACGAAATAATGAAAAAGCTGAAGAAATCTGTATCTATTGAAGAATATGGAATATCAAAAAGAACTCTTACAGAACCAGTAAAATATAAGATGGATTGGAATTATAATAAATTAATGGCAGTTCATGATCTAAAAGGATATGGTGGAATAGATGAACTTGTATATAGAAAATTATTTAACACAGGTGCTGTAAAACTTGTATTTAATTTTGTTGCAAAAAATGGAGATATTGGAGAAAAGATTTTTTATACATATGATGAGACAGATGAACAGTATCGCTTAAATGATGGTGCTCCAGAGTGGGCTGTCCCCTACACTTTCTTTTTGAAGTATAGGAGATAAAAAGTTTTTTTATTCAATGAAGCTATTATTTTCTATTATCTTAATATTTGAATTGTTAATTCCAGCTATTTTTCCAATAATTTTATATTGAAGTGGAACTTTGTTTTCACAAAATACTATTCAACCATTTGAAATACATATGTATTTACTTCTTCTATACCATAGTAATTTCTTGTAGTGTAAGTTGCATTTTTTATGTACTTCAATTTATATGAACCAGAAATTGAAGGATTATTTGTAATTATATAACAATATTTTGAATATTCTAAAGGCATATAAAAACCTACTAATAAAATCCAATTATCCCCATCACGTTGATAATCAACTATATTTAATTTCATTGAATCTTGAGAAGACAAAGAAATAATATCACCTTTTTTAAAAGGAAGCCCATTCAAGAAATCAAAAGAACCTACCTGCAGATAACCAAGTAAATTATCTGGAGATGTTCTTTTTTCATAATTTTCCATTTCTTCTATAGATGTAAAACCTTTTTTTATAGCTTCTTTTGTACGCATTCGATGTGCTACTTCTATACTTTCACGGTCAATATTTTTTAAATATTCTAAATCGTCTTTAGGAATAGAACTATAACCATAATTTATATCGTTTCCTGTATAAAATGAATAAACAGCGTAAGAATATAAATCCCAAGTCCTATCAATATCTCCATTATTTTCTGATAATCGAGCTAGAATCAGAAATGCATTACTTCTAGATTTTCTAATTATTTTTCTAAGTTTATTATCAGTAATAGGTTCTTTTTGATATGACTTAAGAAATGATAAAGGAACAGCATCTATCAAATTTGCATTTTGTGATAATGGAGTTTCAAGACCTTTAGGTTCACGTAATAATGCCAAAGCAAGATCTACTGATTTTTCTAACTCATGTTCATCTTCAGTACAAGCCCATAAACCTATATGTGCGAAATAAGTTTCATATTGTTTTATTGATTCTTCAAATAATTCCTTCGCTTTATCTTTATTACCTATAGAATATTCATAAATACCTTTATAATAAAAATAAACAGATTCGTAATTAAAATTTTTGTTTGCAAGTTTATCGGATACTAGTAAATCTTGCTCAAAATTATATGATAAATTATCTGAAATTGAGAAGACTTTTAATTCTATCTCATTGACAATCTTAAAGTATGTTCTTTCAGCATTTTTAAATTTCCCTTTTTCATAAAACTTGTCCCCATTACTTATATTTTTATCATTTAAATTCGTTGTTGGTTCTGCATACATAATGAATAAATTGCATAAGAAACAAAAAATTAAAAAGAAAATTCGTCGCATTTTTTACCTCCTAGAATTCATTTCGTTTTCTTGATAAAAATCGTATGCAGCAAAAAGTGTCAGTATAAGACTTTTACTTGAATTCGTTTTCTCATATTTTATCATAAAATAAGAACAAATCAAATTTGGTAGAAATTTATTCTTTAAAAATTAATTAAATATTATAACATGAAAAATTAGAATTGTTATTATTCAATTATCCCAGGAACAATAATATCATTGGAATACAAAGCTACAAGTGTTTTTTTGTTTTCTGGAATATGACATTCTCTGAAATCATTATAAATTACATTCTCGTAGGTTGCTTTATCCATAAGATAAACTTTGACTGGTTCAGCTTCTAGCAATGTTTGACTTAATTTAATTTTAGTTGCATAGGTTTCAGTAAAACCATCATTCGCAGAAAAGAACTCTCGTGTATTTTCATCACTAATTATATTTTAACGCCAATTACTTAGGACATCCTCTGCGGTCAATGGATTAAAATAAAATGTTAATAGGTTTTTATGTGGTATACCATTTTTATCCATTATTATATACTCTTCCCATGCACGATAATTATAAATGTTGTTTTGATATTTATAATAGGAAACCCATTTAGAATCATCCCATATTATATGCCATATTTTTTGATAGGAATCACCATCAGTCCAATACAATGGTGATGAATTATTCATAATACATGTTTCATATACCCGTTTATTTATTGTTTTACCACTAGTTAAACGAATCGGCATGGTATTTTTTGTATATCTACAAACTATGCTTTTGTTTTCAATAAATTGATAATAATCTATTTCATAACTACCATCTTGAAAAGAATAATACTGTTCTGTATTTTTATATTTTATGGCTTTATTCTTATCTTGAATAACCGCTACTGGTTCTCCTTGATGTGTAATAATCAAATAAGTATCTGGATCCCTTCCTGCAACAATTTTATATAAATAATACGGAAAACTATAAGTTGTAAATATATAATAATAATATCCCCATGAATCCCTCGGTTCATTAAAGATTGGAAACAATTCTATATTGTTCAAATTTGTAGTTTCCCATTCGATATCATCAGTAAAGTATTTATTTACAGAATGCAATAATTCTTGATTTTTTCGTATTTGCTGGAAAAACTTAAATACATAAATTGATTCAAAATTATAAATTTTCCCCTTTTCTAAGCTTGCTATAGAATTGGAATATTTATGTATTATTTCTATATTATTTGTAGAGAGAAAATGCTCCCAAAAACCATATTTATCAAAGTAATAATTCTCTTTTCCAGAACAAGAAAAATTGTATTCATTTCTCAGTTTAACAAGTTCCCCCCTTCCATTACTCAATGTAATTTCAATTGTGAAATAGTTATCACCTAAAACAATGAAGTCTGGAAATTCAAATATATCAATTGCAATTACTTTATAAAAATCATTTTCTGAACAGACTGATGTAATATCGCAATCTTTTAGTGGAATATAAAATATCCCACTTTTACTATCTCTGTTCTCATGAAGATATTGCTCGTTGAGTTCTGATATAATCCTCGAAGATAAACTTCCATCATTCTTATATCCCTTAAAACTGACATTTTCAGATCTCCTGAAACTAACACAACTTGAAAAATAAACAAGAATGATTATTAATACAGTTATTTTCCATTGTATTTTTTTACGCATAAAGGAATCCCTTGTTTAAATTTATAGAGAATACTGTTGTTAAACTAATTTACAACAAGCAAATATAATACGAATTCCAAAAAAAATCTATAAAAAGAAAAAATGTGAATTTTTTAGATGCATATAACTAGAGTTTCTATTTCTAAGGTTCTAGCAATTTAACAAGAAGCTCTCCAGCTTCCTTTCCTGTCATAGAATCAATCATGTTCGCCAGGTCTGGATCCATTTTTTCACCAAGCACATGTTCAATTTCTCTGCTTGAAGGAGATTTATCATCAGAATAATTCTCCTGGTAAAAATCATTTGTCATAATCATTGATGGATTAAATACTGCTGCCATATATTACCTCCGGCAATAATTTAGAACCTAAAAAGTTCTCATATATAATATTGTCAAAGATGTATCATTTTAGGAAAAGAATTTGAAAAAAAGTTTAAAAATTCGTCAAAATTAACTTTCTAGCCGTACATTACTACGAAATAACGCAATCTAGACTATTATAAATCTTCTCCCCAGATTTCTTGTAGTTATAGATTAATTATCTTTTACTTTTGCTTCATAAGTTAGTTGATTTTTATACATAGCTGTTAGAAATTTTGAAATACCTTCCGGAGAAATTCTGTAATAAGGATCATCTTGTCTAAATACATTTTCAAGATTTTTTATAATGGACGCAACTTCTTTTACAGAAAAATATTTTTGTTTTTCTGTATCAAAGATTTTTTTTCCATTAATTATTATTTCTTCATCAGGAGCTTCATCATAGGTTGAAATATCTAATATATCAAACATACTTAAATTATCTTCTTACTTTAATAATTTTGCAAATTTAAAATTTTAGAACTTTGTTAGATATTTACCTTATTTGCATCAACTAATTCACTATCTTGAGATTGAGGTTCTTCTATATCTTTATCAGTGTCTTCATCTTGAACTTGAGGTTGTTTTATATATTCTTCTTGAATATCTTTTGTATTCTTTTTATTTGAACATGAATATACTGCTGCAGCTCCCCCTATTGCACCAAATAATCCAAATATAATTGTTAGAAGAAAAACTAACTTTCCATTCTTAAAATTATTAAATCTTTCATTTTTATACTTTTTTTCTTCATCTTTTGTTCTAAACGTTTTGGAAAACTTGTAAAAATAATTATCCAAAGATATAGTTTGTTGAAAAAACTTTCTTAAACTATTTTGAGATGTTAAATCTGTTACATATTGGTATATTTTATCTTTATTAAGTACAGTAAAAGTAATAGACTCAGATTTATTTGATATTGTAATTAATCCTTTTGTTTCTAATAATTTAAGAAAAGTATTTATATCTTTAATAACAGTATTTAATTCGGCACTTTCTTCTAATGTTAAAATAAACCCAGTATTCGAATGTATTACTTCATCGAAAACCATGTTTTCTGCGACTTTAAAATTTTGGTGAATATTCGAAATATCTTGTTCTTTCAATTCAAAACTTAATTGACTTTTGAGTATTTCAATAAGGGATTTTTCTTTTCTAAGAAAACCTATAATTGTTTTTTGATTTTCCGTTAATTCCATTTTTAACTTCCATTCTCAATAGTTTTTTACTTTTATTATTTATATTATTCAATTCTCCCAGGAACAATAATATCATTGGAATACAAGGCTACAAGTGTTTTTTTATTTTCTGGAATATGACATTCTCTGAAATCATTATAAATTACATTTTCGTAAGTTGTTTTATCCATAAGATAAACTTTGACCGGTTCAGCTTCCAGTAATGTTTGACTCAATTTCATGTCAGTTGCATAGGTTTCAGTAAATCCATCATTTGCAGAAAAAAACTCACGTGTATTCTCATCACTAATATCTGGAACGTTTTTTGTGTTTACAAAACATTCGATTTTATAAAGTATTTCTTTATTTTCTTCAATATATTCTTTTAACTTCATTTCCCCTACTCCTTGTCTTGAATTAATAATACTACAGAAATTGAAAATAGAATAGAATTAATTATCATTGGCAGCATATTTAAGTATCCATATTTTGGAATCATAATTCCATATTGTAATAAAGACCAACATAAAAGAGCATATGCTGAAATGTGGAAGATTCTTTTTAGTTTTTTTGGTACTTTTATGCTCTCATCTTTTTTGGGAGTCTTAAAATACTCTTCACCTTCTTTTGTTTTTAATTTTACTGCAACTAAGAATTCTTCTGCAGTATCTTTATATAAATTAAGGTGCTGTAGAAAGTTTACCTGAGCAAATACAGTACTTTTTGGTACATTAAAATATTTAATATACTTTTCTGTAACATTATGGAACGTTCCTATTTCAGTTTTCTCAGTACGTAATATATCATTTACTGTAAGGTAATTGATTATAATGATATACCAGTTCTTATTTTTTTTAATTTTATTAATTAAAGATTTACCATTAATTCTTTTATTGATTGTTTTTATTGTCTCCGGACAATTCTGATAAATTAATTTGTAAAGGCTAATAGTTTTTCTATTCCCTTTTTCCTCTGGAACTGTTTGTATAAAATCTGTAAAGTTGGTATTCATTAGCTCCACTTCCCCTTATGATTTGTCTTTGCATAAAATTCTGCACCTCTGAAAAGGTTCATATAATAATCTTCAAATTTAAAGTTTGGATAATAGTTTCCATAACCTTGCTCAATAAGTATTTTATTAAATAAATAATCTTCATGATAAACGTAGGCAATTAGTCTTTTGTATTTATCTCTTCTGCTTGAAACTGTATCAAAACGAAGTTTTACACTTCTCCCAGATAAACATTTGCTTGTAAAGTCCGCTGCCTCTGTAGCATAATATTCTTTTTCTTTCTTTTTATGGATATTCAATTCCGGAGTATTTACACCTATAAGCCTTATTGTTTCTTCTGCGGAGCATTCTTCAGGAATTGTACCTACAAAACGGATTTTGATAGTATCACCATCTACAACCTTTGTTACAATAGCATCATAAGTTTTGTTTTTTTCTTCCTGAGTTAGTTTTTCTTCTACTATTTCTGCATTGTTGTTACGATTTATCAGCTGAGTAGTTTTTGTAATAAGAAAAGCTGCTGATAAAATAATTAATGCAATAAATTTTGATTTTTTCATTATTTATCTACCCTTCCTGCCTTTAATCTGAATTTCAACATTCTCAGTTGTCGATTCATTTACTTTTTCTTTAGTATTATTTCTTGTAAAATCCTGAATATAATCAGAAGCTTTTTTGGCCTTCTGACAAGCTTCAAAAATAGATGCTGGTTTTTCTTTTAAAGAACTACACCAGGATTCTACATAAGATAAATTATTATCTGTTGGTTTGAACATAATGTTACAATCTTTTGCAAGAAGATAACTTCCAATTTCAGCAACAAGTTCTTCTTTTGCTCTCCATTGTTTAGATTTTCCATAATTGGCAAATTCTTCTCTGTCTAAACGCCAGGATACTCCAGTCCAGTGAGTCAATTCATGAAGAACAGTACTATAGTAGTCGATTTGAGAATTAAATTTATCTTTTGGTACAAGATGAATATGATCATCCATTTCTGTATAATAGCCCTGGTCTATCTGGTCATAAACAATTTTTACACCAGTATTTTTAATAAGAGTTTCTGGTTCAATTAAAGTTTCAATAACTTTTTTATCTTCTTTCTCAACTTTCATTGGTTCAAAACCAGGTCTATAGATTGCATTTCCATTTTCATCTTTAACCTTATTTCCATTTTCATCATAGGTATATTTTCCAATTTGAGCAGCATTGAAAATTACCCAGCTTCTTAAAATAGGTTTAGAGTATGCAATTTCTACACCTTCATAGTTTGGATTGTTTTCATCATATCTGATTGGATTACCATCCTTATCATAGAAACGTCTTTCAAAGAAAGAGATTGTAGTACCCTTCTCGCCTTTCTTTACCCATAAATGTTCTTTATCATCCTCAATTTTTCCATTGTATTCCATTAGTTCATTTACAGTACACCAGCGAGGATCTTCAGAACCAAGTAAGCTACGGTTTATTTCACAGATAAGTCCATTAATTCCTTTATAATGATTTATCTGCTTTCCATTTTTATCTGTCATTTGGAAGAGATTGTAATCACGCTTATTTACACCAGGTACCCAAGGTTTTCTCCAAGGGGCTGTACCTTCCTGAATACCTTTGATAAACATGTCTGCAACTTGTTTTTCATAGTCATCTCTTTTCTTCTGTCGTTCTTCTTTTGAAAGTGTTTTGTATGCCATTATCGTTTTTTAATACTCCCTTGTATTTTTGAAAAAATATTTTGATTAGAAATTTCTTTTGATTTTTCAGCTAACAATCTTTTATAATCAAGATTTTCGTTATCTAATTTTTTACAGTTATACTTCCAGGCTTCAAATAATTTGTCCGGATGCATTCTAGAATAATCAATTATTTGTTTTAATGTATCTTTACTCATATAATCCAAAGGATTAAAAGGCTGAAGATTCGCACAACATCTTAGATTAATTTCAATCAAATGACTTAGATTATTTTGAGGATGTTCTCCATCAAAAGTATATTTTCCTTTTTGATAAGGTTTTATACCTTTAATTTTATTTGAAGTTTGAAAAGATTCTTTGTTCTTTAATAGAGAATCTTTAGCATCACATAAAGGAAGGTATTCTTTTATATTATTAAAATAATCTACTTCACATTTGAAAGGAGCAGTCTTAAAAGTTCGATCGTTCAATTCCTTTAAATGATTTTTGGTAACATCATTATAAGGAATGAAACAATGTTCTTCTTTTCCTGTTTTTAATCTAATTGCATCATTATAGGTTTTGAAATAAATTTGAGAAAAAAAAGAATTTTCTGGTTTTTCAAATTTAGTAAAAACAAAATAAGCTTTATCTGTTTTTCTAAATAAAAAACTTTCCATGCCTAAATGATTTATTGTATTACTGAGAATATAACGTGGTTTATATGAAGGTGCTGTATGTTCATATGGAACATAACTAAAGATATTACCTTTAATATCTTTATCTTTAAATATTTTCATTTACCGTTATATATTCTCCAAAAGAATTGAAACATACATTATTTATGATTCGAATAAATAAAGCCGGATGTTCTTTTATAAAATCAATAAACTCTTGGCTTGTTGTATAACAATCAGGTTCATATTCCTTATTAGACAAAACGCTATAAAAATAATTTTTAATAACTTTTGTCAACTTAATCTCTGGGCTATCATCTTCTAGAAGCAGACTTTTTTCATAGTTGATGTTTGAAATCTTATATATAAGATCTGAAGTACCATAATTAGTTTTATTAACAGGTATGATAGATTCAAAGATATCTTTGTTTCTCAAAATGTCTTTTTTTGAAAGAATAATTATTTCATAAGCTTTATCTTCAATAATGATATTGTGCGATAGACACATTTCATTATTTATATACATCTGACATTCATTGTTATTCTGAAAATTGCGATAAAGAATATTAAAATAAGATATTCCTTTATAAATCAGATATGAGTTAACATTGTAAAATAAATAAGGTGTTGCCTTATTTTGCAGCGGATGTTTTTTTTCATTTAAAAGTTTGATTGTATCCTTATAAAATTCAAATTCATATTTACTTAAATTTGAATCTGAAATAAACAATAAAGCATTTTCGAAACTTTCTGAGACCTGGCATTTATTTACATTTCCAAATTGTTTTATAGCAATGTAATTATGTTTTTTCAGATCTTCCAGAATTATACTTTGCAGTCCTTCAATTTTATTCTTTTCAATAAAAGACTGCTGTTTATAAAGAGGTTCATTATTGTCTTTTTTATGATATATTAATTCTTCACTATTTAAATCTAGGAATTTTTGAAATATATCTTTATTTTCAAGTTCATCTAAAGTAACTTTATTTTTTTTCATGCTCTTTTTCTTCCTTTTTTCTCAACATTTTCATTCATATTTACAAGAACATTATTATTTGTATTTGAATTCTCATTACTAATTGCATTTGGCCTTGCATTTTTTACAGTGTTTTCGTATGCGACATTTGAAATACGCATCATTTTTTCTGGATTATTCAATGCAAATTTAAAGAACTCAGATTTGGCAGGTTCTTTTTTCCAATCTCTGCAGCTTTGGAATGGTTCTTTTGTAAGCGAACAGTAAATGTAATTTGCAATATCATAGTTTAATTGAGTTTCAATATCAGCTTTCCTTAAATCAATTGCCTCTGGTCTTTGAAGTAATTCAGTGTTTTCAACAGGTGGTTGTTTTTCAGGAATCAATGCTAATTTAGTATTAAACTCTGGAAGACTGCCATATTTATATTTGTATTTTGCATCAAATATATTTCTTCTCATTTCTTCCTTTGCAGCCTTTTTTTCTGCTCTGGTTGGTTTACAAGGAACGCATAATGTATATACATATTGTCCATTGGAATTCATTCCATTAGCAATAATCATACATTTTGCTTTCAGATTTGAAATGTTTGCATTTTGATTTAATAAATTACTCATTGGAACATATGCTGGTGTATTAATACCATTCAGCAAATTATTACGAGCAAGGGCCATCTGATTGTTTCCACGATAGATTGCATTATTTACAGGATTGTAAATATAATCCGGCACCACTCCTGTCTGTTGGAGAGGATGTTTATTTTCCTTTATTGCCCGTAAGTTATCATCCATATCACTTTTTACATGCTGGCTATGTTTCTTTTCATATCCATTAAAATGATTATCACGAGTTTTCATGAAAAGGATTCCATAACGATCAAGTACTTCATCATTCTGGTTATCGAAAATAAATTGATTAAAAACTTTTTTAAGTTCAGAATCAGAGCCATCTGTTTTTTTATATTTATCAAGTAATGGTTTAATTAATTTTTTATCTACTTCTGAAATATTTTGATAATTATAATCAACTTTATTCAGAGCCTTAGTCATTTCAAAAAGCTTCTTAGTATAATTTTCAGGAGAAAGTTCTATTTTTTTATTTTGCTTATAATATCTTTTTACATCTTCTGGAATTGTATTAATACAAACAAAAGTATCATTATCAAGTTCTTCAGATTGCTGATGCTTATTAGTTAATAAAGATTTTTTTTGCTTTAATTCACTCTCTTTAGCTGCCTTTGTAATATCAGTAAAGTTTACATAAACATTATTATTAACAAAAGCTTCTTCATTATCTGGATGTTCTTGATATTTCGCATTCAGCATATGAACGGCAAAATCATTTTGTAAAATTGCAACCGCATTAATACCATTAATATTATCTGCATTTGCTTTCTGATATAGATTTGTCTGAGCTCTGAATTCAGGATTCTTTGAATAACGGCGGAGTCTTAATTCATTATCATCAGCTTGAAAAACTTGAAAATATGATACAGATATATCATTATCATATTTTGTTTCAAACTTATAAATATTTCCAACTTTGATTCCAGCTTCATCAAGTTTATTAAGACGTTCTTCTAGAGACATTTTTGTATAAGATGTATTTTTATTTTCAGTCTTTTTCACTCTTTTTAGATTGTCTTTCTCATTTTTTAATGAAGTTCTTAATTTTTTTTGAATATTGCTAAGTTCATCTTCTTCAAAAGGTTTTAAATTATTATTATTTTTAAAACCATTTTTTAATTCAAAAGTATTTGAGATTTCTTTTAAATCAGTATCAAGGATGATTCTCCGAGTATGATTTTCTTGGTCATTATATAATGCTATATAATATTTATTTCCTTCTATTTCATATTTTTTGAAATTGTTCTTAAAATCAATACTATCAAATATTTCTTTAGTCATTTATGCTTTCCTACCCTTCTTTGAAGAATGATTATTAGAATTAATATTTTGATTCTCAGTACGGAATTCATTTGCCTGTTTTACTGCATTATTAATAATTGTATTAATCTGCTCCTTTGTAAGATTATTTGTAAGCTGCAGATTAAGTACTTGTTTTGCAGTATTTGCTTCAGTACTTAGTTTTTTTTCAAGAGAATCTAAAAATGTCGTATTCTGATTTTTAAGAAATTTAACTTGTTCAGTCAGATCGCTAATTTTCTTGTCCTTAAAATAAGGAACATCATCAAGATTCTGATATTCATTTATTTTAATGCCAGTTCCTTTTAGGATATTTTCTTTAACAAGTGTTTCAATCTTCGATTTTTCCGATTCTGTACATGCACTAGTCTTTTTGCTCAAACAATCTGGACTTATAGCCTTATTCTCATTTGATGAAGAATAGTATTCCCAGAAATCTTTTTTTGAAAATTTATGGTCCGGAAAAATAGCATAGAGTGTATCATCCTTTAAGTCTTTTCTATAAAGAATATTTACAATACTAGTTTCCTGCTCTTTCCTTGTCTGAGCCATATTGCGATAAAAATCAATAGATTCTTGTGATAACTTAATTTTCTTGGTTTTATATTCAGTATTTTCTTCTTTTACAAGCTTATCGGAATTTGTAAAGAGTCTTTCATTTATTGATGGAATAAATGTTGAATTTTCTGAGCGTGTTTTTATTGGATATTGATAATTCTTTCCAGGTTTCAAATCATATGTACTTGTAAGAGAACCATCTTTGAAATATACATCAAGGAATGCATCTTGTTTAATACAATCTTTCATCTTTTGTTCAATATTTCGAAGAGATTCCTTTCCATATTGATTTTCAATTTGTGTACAGACTTTTTCAGTTAAGAAAGGAATTGCATTAATAGAATGATTTGCAAGGGCTGTTTTTTTCAATCCTTTTTTTATATTTGAAACATCTTTGTCAAAATAATTACAAGAATAATAACGAAGCCCGTTAATTCTGTTATCACTGTCCAAAAATGTAACTGGAATAAAAGCGTCATTCCAATTATTAGAATCATTTATTTGTTGTGCAATAGATTCAAGTTGTGTTGTACTTTTTAAAGAAGTTGTTTCTTTTATTGGAAAATCTTCTTTCTTATTAAGAAGTGGATCTTCTTTTCCTTTATTATTTTCATTAACAACATAATTCCATTCGCTATTAGAAGGATTGTAATAAGAGAAAGTATCATGGTCTATAATGATATGACCGAGAAGTCTGCATTCATTATTAGAATTTGTAAGAGATTTTTTGAGGCTTTCTGTAGTTGATATATCATCCATCGATGGCTCTGTTCTTCCCGAAGGATGATTATGACAGACTACAACATCAGTATCTGTATCAATAAAATGAGATATGACTTTTTGTAAAGTTTCAGTAGTTCCCACAACAGAACGGTTTGGTAAATAACTAGATACTGCAAGCTGGTCTTTAATAGTTCCGGATTCTCTATCAATAAAAAGATATCTGAAAGTTTCAAAACTTTTATTGCGGTATATTTCAAGAGCAGCGGCCAATTCTTGCTGTCCTTTTGCAGTTATTTGACCGTCTTTCATATCTATCTTTTTATTCGTGATATCAAAAACACCATGTTCACGAAATGTTTGGAAAGCCTGCTGCATTTCGGATTTTTGTCCTTTAATTTTCAACACAGGAGCAATTATTTTTTCAAGTTCTCTCTTGCTTTGATAAAGCTGTTCTTCAGTTATAGACGGGTCGATAAAATCTTTCTTTATATCTTCTGCAACAACATTAATTTTCTTTTTTTCTACGTTATATAAAGGAGAGTTTTCATGGACTGACTTATCTTTATTATCAGGGTCATCAAAATAATCTGGATGCCGTTCAAAAAGATATTTTTCTACTGTTTTTCCTTCTGGAATATGATAATCCATTTCCATAAAATCAATATCTCTAATTTCACTGATAGGAATATCACCCCATTCAGACATTTGTAAATCACCATTTAATATTACATAACCAAAACCATAACCATCAGTTTTTTTTGGATTGTTTTCATCTGGATAAAGCTGGGTACAATAGATCTCAGTACTACCTAAGAAATATCTGAAACCTATATCATGTGTCATATCTTCGTTATATAAATCTTCATTTGTCGTAATCTTACGACACTTATTTGCTATTTCTTTGAGTTTATTTCTGAAGAATTCGCCCTCTTCACCTTCACACAATTCTCTTGTAAAAGCAAATTGAGCACCAGGAATAACTTGTCGGCATAATTCAAGGTCTTCTTCTGTTAATTCAGAAGTATTGTCTTCTTCTGTAATATCATCATCATCTTCTTCTTCTTCATCGAAATAATGTGGATTACCATCTTCATCAAAATAATCAGGTTTATCAACAAAAGAAGCTTCGATATCTTTCTCTATTGCAGCTTCGGACATTCCGCCATTTTCTTGCATTGATTCTACGTATTTATCAAATTCATTATCTTCCATTTTGTGTAAGTCTCCAGTTCTATAAAAGCTTAAAGAAAAATAATTATAACTTTGAAATACTTGGTAATAAGATAGGATTTGTATTTGTATATAACCAGGCTCTAAGTTATTTTTTAATTAAATAAGGGGAAGTTTCCTTCCCCCCATTTTTTGAAAAAAGAAAATTAATGTTTACGAGAAGCTTTTTTCTCATTAACATGTACATTCTGATTTACTTCAGTCATAGAATTATTTTTAGCATTGATGTTTTCCATCATTTTGTTGTATTCACTAACTGTCATATTTGCTCTGTTTTCAGCAGATTTAACGGCATTAATGAACTGATTCTGATGACCTAGATATTCATCTGCAATTGCAGCAATTTCTTTCTTCGAGAAATTGATACCTTCAAAATTACCCTGGAGTTTTCCACGGAATGCAATTGCTAATTTCTCAACAAACATTTCCTTTGTGGAATCATCCTTTCGTTTTGGAATAGGTGCCAATTCTTCTGAATACAGAGGTGGAAGATTTGCCGGCTGAGTAGAAACAATTCTTTCATCAGATGGTTTGTAAGAGCCCTTAACTGCTCCTTTGTGGTGTTCAATGATTGGATCACCTTTCTTAAAGGAGATTTCAGTACCATCTTTGAGCTTTGTTTTTCCATCACTTGTATGAAGGATGTTGTTGCCATTTTTATCTTTCTTGTAGATATCTTCAGTATAATGAACAACATTACCCTCTTCATCACGTTCTGCAACGAACTTTCTTTTACGAATATCATCTGCAGCAAAAATGAGAGAGAAAATCTTATCTTTTACATAAGTTCCATCTGCATTCTTTTTGTGAGTTCCCGCAACTTCTTTACCAGCTATAACTTCTGGATCATTTTTTCTCCACCATGCATCATACTTATCGTAAATAGCAGTAGCGATATGTTTTGTTCCAGGAGCTGACATATAATCAAGAGAATCACGCTGATTCAAAGTAAGAGCCTGAGCTGATACTTTATTGTTGTCACGCATTGCCTGACCAACAATAATCATGTTGATTCCCTGGAAAACTTCATTTGTACTTGCATTAAGTACATAATCAGGTTTCTGATTAGATGCCTGTAAGAAACTCTGACCTTTATTAAGATCGTCAACGAACTTTCTTACCAAGCTGCTCTCGTAGTTCTCTGTGCTGTTTTCTTTTTCCATTTGTGTTACCATCCTTACATTTAAATCAATTAATGCATAAGCATTATCAAGGTTTATATTAAGTACAACGTACTAATATACTTAATTAAAATTATGAATAATTAGGAAATACGTTTACCGTTAATCCAATATTCTTTTGATTCTCCATAATCGGCATATACAGCAGCCATAAGATTTCCGTTTTCATCGTATTTTTCATTATGAAGATAGCCGTCTTTCCAATATTCTGTATGTGAATCTTCCATCTGTACTGCCGGAATATTTTCTTCAGAATGAAGAAACCCGTTTTTCCAGTTTAAGATGCAAGCAACTTTTGCCTGACCGAACTTATTTTCAAACACAATAAATTCTTGACCATTTCTTGGTTGATTTCCATCCATAACAGGTTTGTGTTCTTTCATCAGATTAATGAATCTGCTTTTACTTTTTACTGTATCCAATTTTTACTCCTGATTTATAATAAAAAATATTATCTTTCTTTGCACGGTTGACATTGATATATTATAATGGATTCATATATATTTCAAGTATTGAAATAAAAAGTTCGTTAGAACGAACTTTTATAGTGGGGCTTTAATGACAGTTTGTTCGTTGAATAATGAATTTGTAAGACTTTATTCGATCGGAAAAGAAATAGGTTATAACGGAACAACAATTGAATATGCAGACAATACCAATACTTTTTTGATTTTCTATTATAACAAGTTTTGCAGAATATATGTAATCAACGGACAAGAAGAAAAACAGAATCTGGTCCAGGTAAAAGAGAAGATCAAAGTTGAAGCATTGTATGATAAAAAAGAATGCATGCGACTTGTAAAATTTATAAAGTCAAAACGGGATGATGATTTTCTATATTTTATAAATCCTCTTTTTTTTAAGGAAATAAATGTATTTTTGAGAAAGAAAAATTATTTGAATTATTTAGAATATATTTTTGAGAAATATAAGGAGAGAAATATCCTATGAACTATCTGACACTTGCATCCAATGTTAGACAACATTTTGGTATTTATACAACATATTTAAAACTGCATGAGGAAAAGATTTTTATATTATTACAGCATATAAATGAAACCTCTGTAATATTTGTATGCCCAAAAACTACAATTACTAAAGATGTTAAATCAAAGATTACATTTAATTCTGTTTTTGGAAATATTGAACTCAACGTAAAAGTTGATTCAATATTTAATGGTCAATATATGTTCTCGATAGAAGGAACAATTACAGGCATAAATAAAGAAGATTTTTTAATTGCATTAAATAACTTCTTATTGGATGCAATAAAAAAACAAAAACGTAGAGAAGAACGTATTTTATGTACAAAAGAAAATCTCCGAAGACTCAGATTATTAAATACATTTACCCTGCCATTTAAGAAAAAATTCTATAATTGCATGATAAAGGATATTTCTTCATCAAACTTAAAATGTATTACCAGTATCGATTTACTACAGCATGTTAATGAACGTTTTAGTATTGTAATAAAATTTTATGAACCGGAAGAAGTCTTTGTTTTTAATAATTGTTTTATTGTTCGTAAAAACGAAATTGTAATAAATGATATTCCGTTTGCAGAGTTAGTAATATGTTTGAGACATTTCAATAATAATTTCAAGTATAGAATTGAATGTTTTTTTAATAGAAAAAGTGAAAATTTGCTAAGCAAAAGATAATAGAAAATTTAGCTTTATAGCTGTCTTAATTTCTCTTTTAATTCCTTACCAGGTTTGAAACTTACATTATAATGAGAATCATAAGAAAGCATTTCTCCATTTTTGGGATTCCGGACACTCTTTCCCTTTCTATACTTCAATTCAAAAAGGCCAAAGTCCATGACCATTACTGTATTGCCCTCACAAAGTTCTTCTTTTACCTTATTAAAAATTATAGAATATAATTCTGATACAGTATTTTTATCAAAGGAATAATCATTGCAGATAGATTCAACGATATCTTTTTTTGTTTTTCTTTCATTCATGTTAATCTAAAACCTTTTTTTTATATAAAAGATAGTCGTTAAACATATCACTCTTAAGGGTCTGATTCTTACGGTTTTTAAGCAATTCCAGCTGCTCTTCTGTTATCAGATATTTATTATCAACTTTAGGAATGTTGTATTGTTGAAGTAAATGGATAACAGAAGAGTATTTCATGTTGAGAATAGGACATATTTCAGATGCTGAATAATATGGCTTATCCAATAGTATAACCTTCTTCCAGATAAAAGTTTTCAATCTGATTAATAATGAACTTTTCAACTTTTGAATTAAATTCTTTTTTGTTGCTTGTCCATTTGAAAACTTTATCAGTTTCATTTATAGAATAGTTTAAATTAATTCCAAGAGAAACTTCTTTTGGATTTTCAGATTCTTCATCATCGTCAAATACAACATTATCAGAAATATCAGAATCATCTGAATCAATATCAAACATTTCATTAACTTCATCATTACTGATTTCAGGCTCTTTTTTCTCTTTATTCTTAATCCTTTCTTTTTCAGCTTTTACAGCCTTCTGGAATGCAGATGCTGTATTTCCCTTTTCTTTAGTTTCAGCTTTTACTTTCTCTTTTTGTTCTTCGCTGAGATTACCAAAATCATAAGCGGAACGGCTTGTAGCCTCACCTTCAAGATTTTCAAAAATATCTGCATTTTCTTCACGTGCCTCAAGAGCTTTAAGAGCTTCTGTAATCATGCTTTTTGGCTTATGTAAAGCTGCTGCAATTTCTACATTAGACATTCCCATATCCTGTAACTTTTTGATATAGGTTTCTCGTTCTTTTGTAGACATATTGATGCGGTGTTCATTTTCAATAGCCTGAAGAATAATTCTCTCTTTTTCATCTTTCCAGGCATGTTCTGCAATAATACAATCAACAGTTGGAATATCATAAACCATACAGGCTTTGGTTCTTCGTGAACCAACTTTTACGGTATAGCGTTCACCTTCTTTATATACAATTACCGGTTCAAGTTGACCATACTCTTTAATAGATTCTGCAAGTTCTTCAAGTTCTGCATCATTTTTTTCATTACGAATATTCTCTCCAATATCAATAAGATTAGTTGGAATCTTTACAACTCTATTGATATCTGCAGAATCAAATTTTACAGTTTCTTTCTTTTCAACCTTTACACCAATATTCTGAGGTTTCTTACTAAAATCAAGCTTTGCCATTTTCTCTATTCTCCTTTTATAACTTCATCAGCAAGTTCTTTGATTGTTGTACAAAGTTTACTTGATTTTTGCCATTCCTGAAGCACTAACTTTTGGCTAGCAGCACTTGTAATACTGTTAGAATCCGGGAATTCAAAGATTGTATAAGGTGAGTTTTTCAAGACTTCGATCCAATGCTGATGTACTTTATTGTCTTTCTTTTCTCGATTAATGATAAGTAAATTAGTTTCTGTAAACTTACCTTTATATTCTTTTTTAAGCTTATCCATATGTTCATTAAACTGCATAAGTCCATCAATAGACTTTTCATCAGGATTAATGATAGGAATAATAATATCACAGTAAGAAAGTAAGATTTTCTGGGCCCAACCGAAAGTTGGTGGTAAATCAAAGAAAACATATTCAAAACCAAGTTTCTCAGCTTCTTTAAGGATACGAGGAATAATTTCCGGTTCATCACGGAAATCACCGCTTTCATAGAAGTTCTGAAGTTTTGTATTTGTATTTCTTGATGGAAGGATATAAAGTCCTTTAAGACTTTCAGATTCTGAACGAACTTCAAGGATTGCGTCTTCAAGTTCGGCATCTTCTCTAAGAACTGAAACAAAATCTCTGCAATTCTTTGTGGCAAATTTTGAAATCATTTTATAAAGTTCTTTTAGAACTTCACTATCTCTTTCAAACTTTTCACAATATTCATTAAGAATATCTTCATTACTGAAGAAATCAGAAACCTTAATTCCCTGACTTCCTTCATAAATATATTCATTGCAAAAATCCGATATATTATTTAATTCTTCAATAATGTTTTCACTTTCAATATCATTAATCGTACAGCATTTTTTTATAAGCTCAGGATTATCTATTACGTACTGAACTGTACCAAAATCTTTTACAAACTGAAGAGTTGTATTACTCTGCTGGTCTGCATCAATAATCAATACTTTTCCATTTTTTGCTAATTCATAGGCAAGCATAACAGTGAAAGAGGTCTTACCTACTCCGCCAGCTTGCATGTAAATACTTATTGTTTTCATTAATTGGGACTCCTAGTTAAGAGTTTATTATAATGTTTGAAATAAGTCAATGACAAATATAAAAGCCGAATTAAAAAACTACTGTGCAGATGATTCTTCTTTTTTTAGATTCTCCCTAACCTGTTCTATGAATTCTCTATCGGCATCATCAGCCCAATAATCCATAGGAATTAAAAATCTTAATTTTTTCATTAGGTCAAGCGAAGGCTCTTTTTTTCCTTCAGAAACAGCGTGGCAATATTTATAACTTATATCAAATTCCATGCAGATGCTGCGTAATCTGCGTTTAGCTATTAAAGCTTTCAGAATGATAATACCTTTAGACATCATATAAACCTTCTCTTAACTACTCATCTTAGATTGATTTTAAGTATAACAGTAATAGTACAATAAAACAAGATTTTTCACTAAGTGAAAAATCTTGTTTTTACTAACTGAATTGTTTTGGAATATTTATTCGAGGTGGTCTGGTTCGAGTAATGAATTAAGAAATATTTCCAATAAGTATTCATCCTTTTTGGTTATTTCTTTCATTATGTAAATTAAGATTGCACTGAACGGAAGTATTATCCAAAGTTTGAAGTCTAAAACAATTATGATGGTTGCCAAGACAATTATTACGAGAGGTATTAAAGGCACTCCCATAATTAATTGTCTTTTCATAATACTTCTATGAACCGGATAACTGTAATCAGTAATTTTTTCAGTATCTGCCATTGTTACGGTCTTGAAGGGCTGGAACCTGAATCCCAAGAATCAAAGGTATACTCGCCAGAAGTCAATTTATCAACTGCAAACTTTCCAGAAGGTTTGAAGAAGAGGTTACAAATAAATGATGCACTTCCGATGATTAAAACTGCTGCTCCCCAAGGAACAAGTTTCTTCATAACAACAGGCTCACCTCTGTTTGTGATCATTTGAACAGCAATGATTACAAGACCAACAGTACAGATTACAACCATGTAGGTTGAGCTGAAAAACCAATAAAGTGTACCAAACACTTTCTCAATTGAACTCAAAGCTCCGTTACCTGCAGCAAAAATATTTGATGCACATACAAAAGCTAAGAACAAAACACTTAATAACTTTTTTTTAGCAGTCATTATTTTTTTATCTCCTTTTATTAGGTTGATTTTAATAATATATAATAATATTTATTATATCAAGTTAATATAGGTCATGATTATTTGTTTCAAGGATTTCATCAACAACAATACCTGTTTCTTCAGAACGGCTTAAATGAACTATTAAATCAATAAGTCCATCAACCGGAACATCTGGCTTATGAGCTTGTGTTAAAAGAGTTCTCATTCTCTTAAGTGTTCCCTGAGCACTGTTAGCATGAATTGTAGATATTCCGCCTGGGTGTCCGGTATTGAATCCATCGAGCAAACTCCAAAGAACATCTCCGTCACGAATCTCACCAAAGATAATACGGTCTGGACTACAGCGAAGAGAAAGCTTGATTGCACTCATAGCTTCCTCTGTTTTGATTGTAAGCTTTTGAGCATATTTTGCCGTAGTCTGTAATTCCGCATTATCCTCAACAATAAAGAATCTTGCGTTAGGAGTATATTCTTCCATCTGCTTGATACAAGCGTTTGTAAATGTAGTCTTACCAGAGCCAGTACCACCACTGATCAGGATATTCTTGCGGAACTTTATGAAGTGCTTAATTTTATCAATGTTTTCCTGAGAACACTGTTTATTTTTTACATAATCATCAAAGGTATAAATAACAGTTGGTCTCTTTCGGATTGTAATGAAAGGATTTTTTACCCAATTTAAAATACCAGTAATTCGGGCATCGTAATAAGGTACTGTTCCTTCAAGGACCGGATAATTTATATAATCAATTGTAATCCCCATGTGATTTGCAATCTGTACGATAATATTCTTACATTGCTGATTAGACAGAGTAATATTTACATCATGCAGCTCTTTTCCAAATTCTTTTACAGAGACATTTCCGTTATCCACGAAAATATCTGTAACATTCGGATCTTCAAAAAAAGGTTTCAAGGATGCAAGAGAATAAAGAATTGCCTCTTTTTCTCGTCTGACTAATTCTGATTCTGTATTCTGCATTAGTCTGTCTCCTCTTCTACTTTGTTTGCAAACAATAATTCATAAAGTTCTTCATTCTCGTTATAAACATTGGCTATAAATGAATTAATAAAATCATTACGTCTGTTTATAGAGTTCTTTATGATTATCTTTTCATCTTCTTCAACTTTCGGATGCGTCAAAAACCATTGAGCAAGCCAGCAGTAAAAGAGCTGTTCGAAAAACTCTTGTTTTGCCCCTAAAGCGTCAACTTTCTGCATAACCTTAAGAATTGAAGATTGAAGAATGTTTTCATGGCATACATCATTATCAAGATACTTTAAGATGATTTCCCTTAATAATTCAGAAGTTGAATAATTCATTTCTAAAGCTTTTGCTTTAAAAAGATTTAACTCAGAATTGCTAAGTTTTGTACATACTACAGTACTTTTATTAGATGTAGTCTTGTTTGTTTTTTTTTCAAATTCAATCTTTTTCATAATTAAATTAAAACTGTTGCAAGTTCTCCTTTTTTTGCTTCTTCTTCGCTATTATTACCATAAGCATTATTTGAATTGTTTTTTGTAATATCAGAAGAACTTTTTAATGTATGATTTACATCAACTTCTGAATAATATTCCAATTCTATTTCACAATCATTCCATCTGGAATCACCAGGTCGTTTCACTCTCGAAGTAAGACATTCTTGCAGCATTTCTTTTCTTGTTTCAGGCTTTGGAAGTCTTACTTTATCTTTGAAACGAGGGTCTGAATAATAAGCGATTTTTTTTGCAAGAACCACAGGAGCTCCTTGCGTATAAATTAATTCACAATCGCCAGGAAGATTTTCAATTTCATTGGCGGTTATAAGACGACGTTCAATAATGTCATTTGAAATAGACATATTATTCATGCCGTAGTCATAACGTGAACCGCTGTTAGAAATATTTTGTTTAATAATACCTTCTGTTCCGGCTCTCTTTGAAAAATATTCTGCCGTATTATCCTCATTAATTGAGTAAGTTACCAAGAACTTACAGTGGTCAATAATCGGAGCGTTTTGACCATAAATCTTATCTATCTGAGATTTACTCTGACAGATCCATAAAAAACTGATTCCGTATCCGTTTAAGATACCCGCAAATGTTTCAACGTGATTTTTATCACCTGGCCCCCCTCGCTTTTAAGCGGCTAAACTTAATTGCGAAGGGGACCAGGCGACAGTTTCCATTCTCCCAAGGGTTGGAAATTCATCTATTAGGAATAAGATATTATGTTTCAAATCTTTATTTCCGTAACTTGTCATATTCTGAGAGAACTTACGGCAGATAAACTCAATAAGAAGTTTCATCAGACTCTTCAAGCGGTCAAGGTCAGGGAAAGGCACTGTGAAGTATAGGGAAACTGGAGCCTCAGAATATCTGAAGTCATCAAGACAAAAGTCACTAGACTGACTTACACTTGCAATGTAAGGGTCGTTGAAAATTTCCAGAGCTTCAAGGGCTGCAGAATAAATACTTCCCAATTCTTCATCAGCAGCAGAAAGAATTTGAGCCGCACCACTTTTAATCGATTGATGAACATCTTCTCGACAATGCGGAGAATTAATCATGTTTTTCAAAAGAAGTCTTTTCATATCTTCTTTTGAATCTTTTGTCGATTGTGTCAGATACCTATATACACCTGGTAAGCTTTTATCTTCATAATTAGAACAAAGACAATGAAGAATTGTAGTTGTAATTAAAACTCTGGCGGTATTTTCCCAGTGTGGATCTGCATTACTAGCAGGGTTTGTAGGACTTGTCAAAATCTTTGCAATCGTATTTGCATCACGGAACGGATTTTCTTCTGAGATTTCATCCATGATGTTAAACTTCAAAGTTTCTTTTGAAGTTGGAGAATATTTATAAACATGAGAGAACAGGCATCTGTAACCAGCTGTATTTTCATAATTCTCTCCCTTCGGATCAATCGAAATTAAAGACTCAGGATAATTAATATGAGACGTTGTAACAGTTGTAATACCTTTACCGCTACGAGTCGGGCACATCAGCATTGCACATACATTCATGTGATACTGAATTAACTGTGCTATTCTTTTTACATCAAGTTTAAGACCACCGTCTTTTACACTTGGAATAATAACCGCATCAGAAAGCTGACCTAAGACAACTCCACAGGTATCCAATAATCCGTTTTCTTTAAGGGTATTCTTATCACCCCATCTTCCGGATGCAAGAAGCTGTTCATCTTCCTTGTTCATAACTGAACGGATATAGACTAAAACAAAATAAGAAATAACACCAATGAAAGTTCCGGCTACGATTATTTTCATGTCATTATAGACAATATCTCCAATGCCGAAACGATGTTTTGTTGCGGATGCAATATAAACAAAGATAATTGCATAAGGCGGATAGAAAGGCTCTCCATGGAATAAGAACCATGGTTTTCCAATTAATTCTTCATCATAGTTAATATCTTTGGCACAAGTCTGAGTTGCTATAATCATTGAAATTAAGATGATTAGAATAGGAACTAGTTTATGTGCAAGGGAAAAAGTAAGACCATTCTTCTTTTTTGGTCTCGTTCGAATAGGACTTGTTCTTTTCTTCATGAAAAGAATAATAATTATTAAATTTCTTTTTGTCTACTTTTTATAGGTTGATATTATTATTTATTCAGATTCTTTTACTAATCCGATTACATAACTTGCAATACTTTTATTATGCAGTTTTGCTTTTTCTTTTATCAGCTCGATATCTTCTGGAACACCTGAGATTGTAAGGTTCTGATATATCTTAAGTCTTCCCGTCTTTTTACGGCCACAGCCGTCACGAGCTCCACCACGCTTTGATTTTACAATTTCTGGAATTTCTACAGTATCTTTCTCCATAAGCGTTAATTATACATTGTTATTAAAAAAAATCAATTACATTTTTCAAACGAGAAAGTTCGTTCAAACGAACTTTTATTTTTTATGATGTAATTTATTGATGTAGGTTTTCTGGTTTTTCAATACAATTTTTACTTCATCCCCTACCCTACAGTCCGTCGGATAAAAAGAAAGAGGCACAAAGCCTACACTACCATCATTCTTTTTAATAATAAGAGCGAAGTTATTTGAGTCTTTCTGTCTGATATATTTGTGAAGAATCTTTCCTTCAATCTCTCCATTTTCAGAGACCTTATGCAAAGTATATTTATCACGTGGACAATCTGCATATTTAAATCCATCATAGTACATATTATATTTTGCAAGCTTTTTTAGTTCTTCGATCCAATCATTCTTAAAAGTAAAAGTTCTTGTATTTTTATCAAAGCTGCATAAATCAAGAGTTTTCAGATATTCAAGCCTTGTATTTAAAAGAATTGCATCACGGTCATTCATATAACTCTTATCCATCTTGTTATCGCTGATGTATCTTTCAAGTTTATGGTCCAGAGCTGTTACTCTGGATGCAACTGCTGATTTTTCTTTTTCTTTTTTTATCTGTTCATTGGTTTTATAACCTATCATTTGGGTACATAATTCTTTGGCAATATTCGAACAGATTTTCGGATAACTACCTTTAGGAAGAAAATTTACATCCCTTCCGTTTTTATCGATTCCATTAATGAGTAAATGAGTATGATGATTATTAGTATCATAATGATTGGCGGCTACCCAGGTGAATTTATATCCGCTGTATTTTTCAAGTCGATTTACAAATTCTCTTGTAAGGAGAGTAAGATCAACATCATTGCTTTCAGGACTAATTATAATTCGCCAATTTTTTTCATCCATGTTTTCTCTGTAATAATCTTCAGAATCACTTCCGTAAAGAACAGGCTTTGTACCATCCATGCTCTTTCCTTCCTTCTGAATATATTCAAGATTTTTCAGATGCAATTTTGCACTTGTTCTAAAAGACATTCTTGTAATACATTTTTGAGCTTTACCAGCAGTGAAATTAGCAGCAACTGAAAATCCGGATTTTGAAAAACTTTTATGAGCATGACTTCCCCTACCCTGCCCTACTCCCTCTTTTTTAGCTTTTCGGTGAGAATTCTTTGGCTTAAATCCAATGTCTATTTCATGAGTATTAATATATACAAGGTTTGGTAATGGTCTCATTCATATCCTCTAAAATTGTTACAATTTCTATTTTCTACCGTGTTTTATTATGTTGTAGATATTAATTTATTACAAGATAAATATTTCATTAAAGAAGTTCGTTCGAACGAACTTCTTTAATATAATAATGGTATACCTTAAAACGTACATATTATGTAGGTTTTAAGTATTATAGGTATACCACACCCCTTGTGGTATACCGTAGGTATCCTCATAATATGTACACACCTAGAACCAGGTATACCGTTTTTAACTTGCCGGTGGTGTACATATTATTAATTCAACAATTCAAGATTAGAAGTTACCCACAATTTTTTTTTGGCTTTTTATCAGCCAAAAAAATTATGGATAACTTTAATTTCATTTTCAGGTAATTTAAGAATTAGTTGTCTGAATTATGAATAAGTTTAAGAAAAATTTATTTTTGATAATTTAAGTTTTGAATAATGTTAAATAAAAAAAACGAGCCGCAGCTCGTTTTTTTTTACCACTAGGAGAAAGTTCGATGAAACGAACTTTTTGCCAGGATTTTATTTATACTGTGGGTCAGGCTCTTTATGAATAATGGTCTTTTTAGGAATTGAATTATACAAAGGGGCCTCCGGTTCATCATCTTTGATTAATTCATTTACAATTGCGATGAACTGTTTCCAGGTCATATTCTCATAAGATTTTTTAAGCTGAGAAATCTTATGAGGAGCTGGCATAATAAAACCTGACTTTTTCCATTTTGCCATTGCTGACATATCATCATCATTTTCATCAAGAATCCGATCATTTACATTTATCTGATTAATCAGATTTTCAAGGTTATATTTATATTTTTCAGAGTTACGTTCTTTCTGTTTTTTTTCATCGTATTTACGATCCCTCTCAGAAAGAACTTCTGAATACTTTGCCTGTAAAGCAGCTTTTTTTTCTTCTGTCTTTTCCTCTCCTATTCTTTTCATTTCCAAAAAGTTATCAGGTTCAAAAGGAACGATAACTTTTTCAAGGGTTTTATTGAATGGATTACGTACACGATTCCAGATTATTTCTGAAAAATTGTAAGAACGCAATTTTTCATCATCCACAGATTCTGTGTAATATTCATATTTTTCCGGATCCATTTTTTTTGATACATTTTTCCATGCATCGTTTTCATATCGTTCAAGCTGTTTTTTTCCAAGATATTTATTATTCATTACAACATATACACTCATAGTCTTATCTCCTTTTGGTCATTTTTACCTGGTCCGCAGTAATTTTGAAACTGTACTTTTTTTTATCTTTGTTGTAGATGCAGTTTTCTTTTTCATCATAAGTAAAATAATCGGTTACAGATTCTCCGATTGTGTTCTTATGTTTTACTGAAACCGTATTTGTCTTTTTATCATATTTGTAAGTTCCAAAGATAATTCCATTGTAGGAACATTCATTGTTGTCAAAAAAAATGATAAAAGAATTCTCTCTGGTAAAAACTTTGTTGGAAACATTGTTTTTACATCCAGCTAAAAAAACAGATAACGCTAAAATTAAAAAAGATACCTTGATTTGTTTTTTCATATAAACCTCATTTCGCTTTTATAAGATTCCGGTTACTAATCTTATAATCTGTTATTAAATATATATGTATTTCTGTAATTATACAATTACAAAAATACATACAGTTTTGATTTTAGAATACATCAAAAGCTTTTGATGCTCCATCTGCAGATTCGGAAGTTTCTGTTTTCTCATTTGCATCAAGCTCAAATTTTCTAACCGCAGAAACTTTGATTGATACAGAATATCTTGTAACTTCTCCATCCTTGTACTGAGAAGAAATAAGCTTACCGATTACAGATACAGGCATTCCTTTTTCATATTTGGTAAGCTTTTCAGCAGCCTTGTCAAAAGCTACACAATTAAAAAAGTTTGGGACAGATTTCCATTCATTACTAGATTCATCATAATAACTTTCGTTATAGCATACCGAAAAACGAGCATATTTTTTCCCGTTCTTTTCATTGATTTCAACATTTGAAGAAAGAAACCCTTCAATGTTCACATAGTTTTGAAAAAGCATTTTAACTCCTTTGAAAAGTTCGTTCGAACGAACTTTTTTCACTTTTTACTCTAGGTTGACATTAGTATAAGAGAGTATCGGCATTATGACAACCATTTCTTTACTAACATGTTTTTTGAAAGTTCGGTTAACCGAACTTTTGGAAACATTGTCTGAAAGTTCGTTCGAACGAACTTTTTGGAAAGAATCCAGATTCTATTTATTTTCATAATCAATTAAAGCCTGTGAGCCATTTAATTTCTCATAATCCATTAAGAATGAAATTGAAGAAGTATTGGCTTATAAGCTGCCGTTTGAAAAATAACATAAAATCCTTATTAATCTTTCAAGATAAACTATCTTTTTTGGCGAGTTTCAGCGAGCCAAAAAAAATTTTTTTTTCAGCTCATAAAGTGCCTCTGTTCTTCGCTAGAAGATCAGGACACTTTATGAGAATCAGAAATTACTCACATTCTTTTTCAGAAAAGACTTCATCATTATTTTCAGAATCTTCTTCGATATTTCCGATTACTTCTTTAACGCAAGATAGCGGATAAAAATGTCCGATTTTTTGCTTGCATTCATTTTCATCAGAAGTTCCAAAAAATGTAGAATCATCATTTCCACAATCAATGTAAAAAAGAGTTCCATAGCCGTCAGTAATTAAAATGTCACCAAAATTGTATCCCATATTTTTCCTCCTTATTTATCAAATACAATATGCTCGCTTATTCCAAAGTTTGCATTTTTAATGAATTTCTTTTTGAAACATTCATCGTGAAAAGAAATTACACCGATGAATCCAAGACCTTTTGCTACTGTTTCTTTACAGTAACAACACTTTCCATTGTCCATAATTAAACTCCTTATGTTTTAATTTGTATTCAATTGCCGATTCTTTTAGCCTGGGCGACAAAGCCCAAGCCTAAAAGAACGGCATAAAAACCTTATTTATTTTTTCTAGTGTACATTCTAAATGTACATTTTTGATTTTTAGAACGGAATTTCATCCTCATATTTTTCCAAGTCTGTCAAAGGTTCTGCTGCTCTTGTGTTTGGTTCGGGAGTTGCCTTGTCTGACTTGTTATGTTTTTCAATTACAAGTTTCTTCAAGTTTTCTGCAAGGATTGTAACGGAAGTATTACGACCGCCTTGACTATCTTCCCATTGTGAAAACTGTAATTTTCCGCTTACGTTTACAGGGTCACCTTTATTCATATTTGCTACAGTTTTTGCATTGTAGTTAAAGGCTACACAATTGAAAAAATGAGGAATTGATTCATATTCATCAGTTTCCTTGTTCTTTTTCTGTTGGTTATAGCAGATTGAAAAACGGCAATAATCCTTTCCGTTCTTGCTTGTCTGTAACTCTGGCTTTCTTGTAAGTCTTCCTTCGATTGTTATATAGTTCTGAAAAAACATAATTTTACTCCTTCTTTAATTAGAAATTTTTTGGTGCAAGTGCAACTTTACAGTTGCGGTTAAATCCGTTTGCAATTCTTAAAAGTCTGACATTTGGGGCATATCTGATAAAGATTCCGTCATAATCAGTTTTTACAAGATACTTGGTAAGATAAGGTCTGAGGTTATATTTATAACCACCAATTTTATATATTCCGTTTCTTGTAAGTTCATCTGTTCCAAAATTGAACTGTTTGGAAAACTTCATTTCTAGCCATTTAGATGGAGTCAGTTTTTCCCATTCCTTATTCTCTAAACTTATACAATGCCATAAGATTTCTTGAGGTTCTGAATCTGTATTTGAGAACTTCCAACATTCAATATTTTCAATATTTTTCATATCCTATATTCTCCTTTGAAAAAGTTCGTTCAATCGAACTTTTTAGATAACTGTCAGAAAGTTCGTTCGAACGAACTTTCTAAACAGTTTATTTTTAAGCAACTTTCTGAATAACTTTTTCTTTCTTAAAGTCTGCTTTAGCAAGCCATTTATGCATTGCTTTTTCCATTTCATCAGTTACGCAACCATTTCCTTTCTGTCTGAACTGAACGATTCTTTTTTCATTCAATTCGCAAGTTGCAATAGGTTCTCCGTCTTTCTGAAGAAAGACTAGAACACAATCTGAATCAATTACTTTCTGTGGGTAATTGTTTGAAATTAAGCACTGTTTAAGCATATCTGCCTGCTTTTGTATTTCTTCAATTGTTTCGGGGATGAATATTTCATATCCGTCAACTTTAAGAAGTGGATTCTTTTTGATGTAGTTCTGTACTGCCTGGGTGTACAAAACACCTTCATTTTCCTTTTCCCATTTTCTGTAATTGTCCATTTCTTCCTTGATTTTCTCATGTCTTTTTTCAAAGTCATTAGGGAACTTCCAAAACTTATCTGTCAGGTCGTGATTAAGTTTTACACAGTCCTTGATGTAACTAGCGTATTCATCAGCCTCTATCTTGTTCTGATAAATGTATTTAATCTGCTTTTCATCAAGGTCTTTTACATAGAACTTGTTGTAGAAGATGTATTGCAGAATCTCAAAATCAATGTTTTCGTGATAGTGGTCTAGCATTACATCCAAGGTATTTAAATCAATTGTTGAGTGAAGATATATAAACTGTTTTTCCTTCAAGAAAAATCTGAGGGCTTTCTTTTTGTAGTCCGCAGATTTTTTATAATAGTCTTCGTTGAGGGCAAGATGTGAAAGCTTTAAGGCACACAGTCCTTCGATTTCTGTAGGATATTTTTTCCATAACTTGTAAACTTCTTTTACTGTATCGAGGGTAAAGTTTTTGAAACATTTTTTTGCCTTTTCGATTGTGTATGAAAAGTCCTTGTTGTAATAGTTCAAGAACTTGATGTATTCATCCTTAGGCATATCATCATACTTTATATCCATAAGGTCAGAATAAGAGGTCTGAGGGTATTTCAATTTGTCTTTTACAAGACTTCTGAATTTAGCGTATGAAAAATTACTGAGCTTATAAGATACATCTGAAAGGAAATAAGAATCAAAATCTTTCTGCTCGTTTTCTGATAAAAGACTGTATTCCTTAGTCTTTTTAAAGAAGTCCAAAGATTCAGATTTCTTTACTTCCATTCCAAAGTTTACACGGAACATAGCCTTAAAATCATAATCATTATGCTTTTTCATTAATGAAATAGTCTTGTAGAATTTGGATGCATCCACATTCGGCAATTCATACGGACAGTTTTTAATAAAGCTTATAATTTCATCCTTTTTTGCTTTTGGAAAATTGTAGAATGAATCAGTAAAGGCAAGAGAATAAAGCTTTTTTTTCAGAAGTAAAACAAAGTTTTCCTTATCCTTTTTCCAGTAATAAAGGGCATCCATTATTGCCACATTTGAGTATATTTCTTTAGTATCAAGTACTTTCTGAAAGTCGGGATACTTGGAAAGAACTGTTTCAAAATCTTTCTGAGAAGAATCGTTGCTACAGAATAACGGAAGTCGTTTTTTTCCGTTATCTTCGGTAAGTCCATAAGGGTCTAAAGGGTATCTGTCAGTCATTCCGCCATATCCGTAGTAACTTACTTTTTCATTTGGAAAAATAATTCCATAACCGCCAAGTCGTGTATAAACTACGTTTCTGCATTTGGTTATAAGGTCTTCGTTCTCCTGTAATACGTCGAGTTCCAAAGGAATTTTTGTATTTTTTCCTTGCCATGTAGCGTGTACAAGTCTTGTAATTTTCTTGTATCTGATAACTATTTTGTCTGTGTATTTTGCCTTGTGCATATCATCACTTCCTCAATTCTTTTTGTTTGATGTTGCTGCGGAAAGTGGCTCTGTTCTTCGCTAGAAGATCAGGACACTTTCTGCATTCAACTTCATAAAAAGTTCGTTCGAACGAACTTTTGTAAAAATTAAAATAATTCCAACTGTTGAGCGTGTCGCCATTTGTTGAGTTCTTCTTGTGTATAAGAGGAACTTTTCATCGGTGTTTTCATAAACTCTTCACGTTCTTTTTTCAGTTGTTCTTCCTTTTCTTTTTTGATTTTTTCTTGCTCGATTTTTTCAAGTCTTGCTTTTTCTTTTTCTGCCTTTTCTTTTTCAAGCTTGTTGTAGATTTCATCATCAAAATAAGAGATTGCCATAGCAAAAACTTTTCCGCTCTGAATCATAGCAACATTGCCTTTAGACATAGCCTTGATTTTTTCCTTGATGTATTCAAAGCATTTAGGAACTAGGTCGGGTTTGTATTTTTCTACAAAGTACGGATTCCGTTCTGTTTCCTTTTCAAGATATTTTTTGATTACCTTGATATAAAGGCTTTCTTGATTTTTAGTAGGCTCTGGAGCTTTAAGGTCAGAAGAAAGGGTAAAGTCTTTCTGATACCCATTATTTTCTTCGTCTTCTGTTTCTGCTAAAACTTCATCATCATAGGTTTCGTCATATTCTTCATCATAGATTTCATCAAGTTCATCCATATTCAATACTCCTTAAAAGTTCGTTCGAACGAACTTTTTTAATTGTTCAAGACATTGTTGATAACTACGTCTTGCGGATACTCTGCAATAACATACTTTCCGTCTAAAATGCGGTTTACAGTTGAGTAATTCTGTAAAGCAAAATACTGTTTAAGCTCACGTTTTTTGCAAAGGTCAAAACTTGATTTCTTGATGATATTAAGAAAATCCTTCTTAAACTTTTTATAGTTCTGAGTGAAGGTCAGAACTGTCTGTTTTGTTGTATAGATTGCGTAAAAAGACTCTTTTTTCATAGCAATTTCCTCAAAAAAGTATAAAGTGTAACTAAAAAAACATTAAAGTTTTCAGTTATTTCTGCCGATAATAAAGCGGGATTCTGTCAGATTGCACATCTTGGAAGAAAGCCGTTTTCCATTTGTTTTGTCTTGCGGTTAAAGTTTCCGTAGATTCCACAAATATCGTGGAAAAAATCTGAATCAGAAAAAGACATAAGTCTTTCAAGATTCAAAGGGATAACTTTATCCGTATATGTCAGGTCTAAAATCAGAGGGAATCGAGTTTCATAGATTCTTCTGATTTCATTATTCTCAAAGGCTCTGTCTGCGATTTGAGAAAGCTTTTCATAATTTTTCTTTGCCATTTCGTTCATAGACAATTCCTTTTTTTTCTTGATGATTCCGTGTTGCCAAGTCTTTCGACCTGGCGACACGGAAATATAAACTGTAACTATTTTTTTCAGAAAGCAGCTGAACTACGGTTCACGGAACGTGATCCGTGGTTTAGCATGCTTTCGGCTCTGAGGTATAAAGTCCAACGTCTTCCAAAACCTCAAAGTTTTTTACAAGTGAAAAACTTTCGTTCATATCTGCAAGATTGATTTCCTTGCGGTTATCAAGGTTTGCGATTGTGAGGGCAACTTTCCAAAGCATTGCAATTCTGCGTGGAGAAAGTTCATTTTCTTTCTTCTGTGCAAAGTTGCGGACTTCGTTTGAAGAATTGTTCTGAAGTTCAAGGATTTCGATAGGAGAAAGGTCTGCGTTGTAAACTCCTTTTTCTCTCTGAATTTTAGTAGCATTTGCAACACATTTTCTGATTTCTTCTGTGGAGTAAGTGCAGACACGTTCTTCATCATTTTTTGCGTTTGTATCGCAAACAATACATCGGTCAATCAATGGTGCAGAAAACTTTTTCCAATACTGTTCAATTGATTTGGGAGAACATAAGCAGATACGCTCTTTATCTCCAAGGTTTCCGCAAGGGCAAGGATTTGTAGCACCGATAAAGGTGAAGTTAGAAGGATAAACTGTTGTTCTGCCTGCTCTGCTCAAAGTAATAGATTTTGATTCCATTGGAACACGTAGCATTTGAAGAACTGAACTTCTGAATTCTGCGGTTTCGTCAAGGAATAAAATACCATTATGAGAAAGAGAGATTTCGCCAGGTCTGCAACTAGCACCGCCGCCGCAGATTCCCTCGATTGAGGCGGTCTGATGTGGCATACGGAAAGGCGGATAATTGATTGAAGGGCGGTTAGAAGATAAAAGACCGCTTAAAGAAAAGATTCTTGATACGCTTTCCTTTTCCTTTTTTGTCAGTCTTGGAAGAAACATAGGAAGTTTCTGAACTGTCATAGTTTTTCCGTTACCAACACGACCAACACCAAGGATGTGGTGGTGTCCGCTTATGGCAACAATCAAGGCTTTCAAGAATCTTGGATTGATAGTAGTTCCCTTGATTTCTTCATACTGTTCATCATTAAAAGCGATTCCGTTGACTACAGTTTCTGTTTCACTTGTTTCTTCTGATTCAGTCATAACCGATTCATAACTGTCAGAATCGAACATCTGAGAATAACAATCGCTCAAGGAAGAAACAAAAAGAACATTGATTCCCTCGATTGAAGACACTTCATTCTTGTTTGCAAGTGGAAGAATAAAATGAGAGATTCCGTTACTGATTGCGTTCTGTACACAGGCAAAAACACCTTTTACCGCTCGGATACTTCCGTTAAGTTCTGTTTCACCCATAATCATAGTAGGGTAGGGGAGTTCTTTCTGTTCGTTTGCACAGATAACAGAAACACAGATTGGAAGGTCAAAACCGCAACCTTCTTTTCTAAGGTCGCAAGGAGAAAGAGAGATTAAAACTCTTTCTGTCGGATACGGAACATTTGAGTTCTTGAAGGCACATTGAACACGTTCACGAGTTTCTTTTACCTGAGCGTCTGCAAGACCTACAATGTCGCAAGCTGGGATTCCTCTTCTTACATCTGATTCAACAGATACAAGAGAACCTTCGTAACCAAAATTTGAAAATGAATAAATCATAAAAACCTCTTACGGTGAAAAGTTTGAGTACGAGGAAATTTCACCATTTGTTTTCCAAGTACAAGAAAGAAAGTTCGTTCAACCGAACTTTCTAAAAACAATTATAAATCATTGTTTGAAATATGTCAATGACATTTTTCTATAAAGTATAAACTGTAACAATTTACAGTTAGAAGAAATACATTGAAGAATCCTTGTAAATCTGCCATTGGTCAAAGTTCTCTTTTGTCTTCTGCAAGATTTCCTCTGTTTCTTCTTCGGTCAAAGACTTGGATAAAAAGCTTTTGACTTCGTTGATTGTATCAAGTCGGATGGTTAAAGGCATATTATCAATTTTCACTCCATATTTAATTTTATCAATGGGAAGACCATTTGATATTAAGAAGAACGGCTCTATTTTAGGCTCTTTTTTGACTTCGATTTCATCAAAGTCAAATAGCAGATTCTGCATTAAGTCCATAGTCATACTCCTTATAGATTTTGTTGGCAAAATATAAATACTGACAGTACAGTTTAAGATTCTTCCAACAGTAAGAAGAAAGAGTTTTATCAAGGAAGAATGAATATTGAGCCATAAAAAAAAGATAGGCTATAAGCAGAAAGTCGGGTTTACGCTGCTTTCTGTAGAAGTCCTTTTTAAGTCTTTTTGATTTGTCCGCATATTCATTCTTGATATAAAAAACTCTTATATCTGCCCGAACATTAAAGTTCATCATTTTTTGAATAAGGTCATTCATAGAATAACTCCTAGGCAACATTTTCAAAGATAACTTTTGCAAATTCTCCGTCTGGGTCTATTTCTACAACATAGGCGGAAAAATAAGTCGGACAGTAAAAAAATTTTCCCTCGGCATCCGCTTGGAAGTCATTAAGATTCAATTTTTTTCCGTAGTGGGTAACATAGGGATTATTATTTTTATCGTATTTGATTTTCTGATAGCGTGGCTTTTTCATAGAATCTCCTGAGCAAAAAGAAAGACACGGAAAGAGTTTTTCCGTGCCTTGTTTGGTGGGGTTATCCTAGCTTAGAACACCATTTCGACATTCTGTTCTGTCTTACGTTCTTCTGCCTGTGTCTGTTCGGTTTTCGGCTCTTCCTTGTTCAAGATTGGCTTGTACTCGATATGTTCTGCGATTACGAAAACACGAGAGTGAGATTTGCCCTCACTATCTTTCCAAGTGTCTTGTTTAAGGCGACCAACAACACGAACACCACGACCTTTCTTTCCCTTCTCTGCGAAGAACTCTGCGATGTTGCCGTAAGAATCTACATCAAAGAAAGAAGCCTCGTTTACGTCTTCATTGTTGCGGTTCTTGTAGTAGCGGTTTACACCGATAGTACCTTTTGCAACTTTAAAGCCAGCCATTGGCTCTGTAATCTCAACATCACGAACGAGATTACCTTCAAGAATGATAGAATTCAACTGATTCATAAAAAACTCCTATATCGGTGAGAGATTTATTCGAAGAAGTTGCGTTTCACCATTTCGCAATTTCTATATGTATTATATAGTATTGTTTGAAACGTGTCAATGACTTATTTCAAAAAAAATTATTTTTTTTCATTTTCTTTTAAAGTATAAACTGTAACTATTTTTCAGTTCAAAATATCTCTAGGTATGTAAAAAGTTAATTTTAGAAATACTTCATCATAATCAAAGAAGATAACATAAAACACAAAACAACAGAGAAAAAAGGATATTTCAAAACTACTACACACCCGACTGCCTCTTCACTAATCGTGCCGAAGGCACAAACGCCCCTCACAAAACGTGAAACACGCAAAAGGTAATGTGCACGGGGGCGTAAATCAACGAATGTCTGATCCGCTTATTCTGGTAGGGTAGGGGAGTGGTAAGAGCTGCGTTTTTCCAGGAATGATAAAATGATGTTAAAATAAAAACCGGAACAGAAGAAGAGTCCCATCCGTTCCGGCAAAAAGTATTGAATACAAATTAAACAAAAGTCTAATTTTGTAATTCTGAATATAATGAAAAACATTTATAAAATCAATATAAAATGTGCTGAACAAATATAAAGAAATGTACATAGAGCTGGTTATCCACAATCCTTATACTGCTACTATTGTTAATAATTGTAAATTTAATTGTTAATTAATTGCTATATAGAAGATAAAGTATAAAGTGTAACAATTTAAAGTACAGAGTGTAAGTATTTAAAGTATAAACTGTAATCAAGAATCTAAGGAATGAAAGACCTAACTAAATGAAATACAACAACTTACAGAGTTTTCCACCGTTAAGTATAAAGTGTAATTAAATTCGAGGGGTTATACACAGGTTAATGTGGATAAATTCGCTATAATCGGGTATAATTGAAATAGAAACTGTAGTTTCAAAAAAAGAAGTATTGAATATGAGTAACCCAGAAGAATCTAATGAATTGATAAAAGTAGACAGCCAGGACAAGTCTTTAATTTCGTATATTCCAAGTCCATTTGTTGTAGCTTCTCTTCCGACAAGAGCCGTTAAGAATGTGCCTTTTGTCAGAAAGTTTAACAATATAACCATGACATTGAACGGAGTAGGACAGATTCCTTATGGAAAAAACGGCCGTCTTCTTCTTTCAATTTTTACTACATACGCAGTAATCTCAAAAAACGTTGACGATAAAAATAACGTCATAATTAATTACAGATCCATAAAAGAGCTTTTAGACGAGTTGGGCTTACCTACAAGCAGAACTACAGAAATTAAAGAGCAGCTTGATTATTTTTCAAAATCAAACTTTGTATTCGAGCAGAAAACAAGACGGGAGATTGAAAAAAAATATTTTCAGAATCTTTTTGGAGAAATAGAAGAAGTTCCACAGAATGTACCTGTTGATGTTACAACTTCCGGAATCATTCCTTTTTTCAGCGGTACTGTAAAAATAGAAACTGTAGACACAAATAAAAAATGTACTGCTTTTTCGATCATCCTGGCTCCACAGTTTACGCAATATTGCAGGGAACATTCTGTTCCAATCAATTACACAGTTTACAAAGAAATAAGTTCTGCACTTGGAAAAGATCTCTATGTCTGGCTTACATACAGAAATAACGCATTGATTGAATCAAACAATAAAGATGGTGTTTTCATTCCTTATGATGCTCTGGTAAATCAGTTCATGCCAGTTAGTGAAGACAGTGGAAGAACTCAGGTCCGAACTAATTATGATTATATAAAAGAACTGATTATAAATATCAAAAATAATTACTACAAAGATTTAAATATTAATTTTAGAAGTGATGGAACAGGACTTGATCTTTTCCCTTCTAAACCTCAGATATTAGATAATGATAAGAGATATGTACTTCTTACAAGTGATATGAAAGTGTAGTACAGTTTATATTTCTTTATCCACATTTTTTATTCTACTACTATTTGTTAATACATTAATTGTTAATTATTTGTATATATAGTAAGAAAAATAGAAACTGTAGTTAAATGAAATAGAAGCTGTAGTCATATCAGTCTTATTTAGAAATAGAAACTGTAGTGGATAAATCAAGTTTTCCACAGGCATTTTGTGGATAAAAAAATATAAAGTGTAGTCATTTTTAAGGTATAGAAAGCATTCAGAAATAGAAACTGTAGTTATATTCAGGACAAAAAATACGAATTGAAATATAAACTGTAGTCATTTTCAAGCCTCTGAGAGTTCCATGAAATAGAAACTGTAGTTATTTCTGGCTTAAAAACTGCGTCTATGAAATAGAAACTGTAGTTATTTTAATGAGTTTTTATCCTTCCGAAATAGAAACTGTAGTCATTTTTAGATGCAGTTCTGGTTCATGAAATAGAAAGTGTAGTTATTTTTCTGTGTAGCAAGGTCTTCTGAAATAGAAACTGTAGTCATTTTTAGAGTGGTAAATAAAACCTGAAATAGAAAGTGTAGTTATTTTTTAAACGACAAAACCTAAAGAAATAGAAACTGTAGTTATTACGGAAAGAGATACAGACCTTTGAAATAGAAACTGTAGTTATGTGGACGCCCTCATTGGGGCGCTTATAAAAATGAATAAAAAAGAAATCAAAAAAGTAAAAAAGCATTTTATGGCATTCTTAACAATTTTTTTCTTTTGATTTTGTTGACATATTCAAATATCAGCATTATATTTAAATCATGAAGTTCACTGTAGAAAGATTACCTCAGGCAAAAGCTGAGATTGATTCTTTAGAACAATCTCAAAAAGAAATGCTTGAAGCAGATTACAAGAAAATACAGGAACAAGGTATTGAATTTGTTCGTGTAAAACCGATTCAAAAAGAAATTTTTGAAATAAAGACGAACGAACTTCGTTCATTGTTTAAATATTCCGCTGGAAGAATTATTGTTATTGGAGTTGTCTTTGTAAAGAAAACCAAGAAAACTCCAAAAGAAAAAATAAAACTTGCTAAACAGCGTTTGAAGGAGGTCTGATTATGGATTATGTTTTTGTAAAAGATTCAGAAGGTTATGTTTTTAAGAAATTAGCATCAGAAATTGCTCCAGATGAAAAAGTAATTTCTGAAAAAGAGTATATGAAAATTTCAGGACTCTCTTCTTATGAAAAGAAATTTGGGCATGGTGGTGCGAGAGAAAACGCTGGAAGAAAACAGAAATTTGCATTACCTCTTAAATTTCAAATTCGAGTAACAAAGGAAGAAAAAGATTTTATAAATTATGCAAGAGAACATAATTTAAATTATTCTGCTTTGATGCAAATGTAGAAAATCACATAACATGCACTTCAAATCGGATGTCGGGTCTGCGCCCGCCACCGTTTAAGTGCGTAGTTATCTGGAACTGTATAGATTTTATTTTGAAATAGAAACTGTAGTTATTAAAAGTACAAAAATATTTTAATTAACATCACTTTCATGATATTATTAATTAGTTCGGAATTGTATTTTATATTAATTTGGAGTTGTTATGAAAAAGAAGATTATTTTCGCATGTTTTATATTCCTAACTGTATTTTGTTCTTTCGCTCAGAATATTGAATTTAAATATTATTCCGATTATTCAAAAGGTTTTTCCGGTTATGCGGCCTCAGCTTATCAGTGCAATCTTAAGGATGCGAATATAAACGAGGAAGATTTTTTTGATAAGATATCTGAAGTTCTTGATGAAGAAATACCACCTGTTCAGAAACTGACAAAAAAGAATAACTGGCTTTTCCAAAAATCTCTTAATGAATGGGATTATGAGGTTGGAGAAGTATATCTGGTTTTTTGTATGGAGTCAGAATATTCAAATGAAGCACTCGTATTTTTTGTTGTTATTGAAGAAAAGAAAGAATTAAGATGGAAAGCTTATAAAGTAAAAGAGGCTGATGTATATAAAATAGAAGAACTGTTTTCCAATGCCGAACCTATAACTGCAATACCAACTTCTGAAGAATATGTTTCTGGACAACGTGAAATCTATGACTGGTATACTTCTTTAGGTATTGTCCTTGGGAAAACAAAAGACGGAAACACGGTAAGAATTGATGTTGCATTTGCATACCGTAAAGAAGACTCGGCAACTCAAAAAGAGATCAGGGAAAGGACTGTCGAGATAAAAGATTATTTAAGACGGTTTATTTCGCAGCATGAAGTAAAAGATTTTAGAAATATTAATAACGAAGATAATTTGGAAAAAGAGATTACAGATGGAATAAACGAACTTATTCTTTCATCTGGAAGAATAAGGGATGTCGTTTTTCAGCAGAAAGATGTAATTGAATAATGGCTGAAATATTTTCTTTAATCTTATAATTGCAAAAAGAAAAAGAAAACATTATAAATATTAATCGTTTAAAAAAATTAAGAAAATTCTTTTTTTCAAAAGATAATTCATTTACGGAAAAGGATTGGAAGGATTTTTGCGTAGCAAAAAAACCGCAGCGTAGCGGAGGTTCGAAGCGATAGCGGAGTCCTGGAAAGCCTGTGTGCGGATTTAATCCGCAATTCCCATAAAACTTTTCTGAAAAATCTCTTCATGCAGAAAATCTCCAAAACGAATAATATAAAAGTGTCTACCAAGTAGCGGTTGACGGTTGGGAAAAATTAATATATTATCGAACCGAAAAAAATGACCATCCTGACCGAAAAAAAGTCTGTCGCAGAAAATTACATTAAAGCACTAAACCTCACAAAAAAAGAAAACGCATGGTACGTTTCATCTGACGGAAAAATTAACTTAACATATGCAGCTGGTCACCTTTACACACTTTTTGACGCTGAAGATTATAACGCTGAAAATAAAAACTGGTATCACAGAAAACTTCCTATAAAACCTGAAAAATACCTTTATAAACCAATCGCCACAAAAAAAACGACTAGAACTGAATGTGAAAAAGTTTTAAAAAACGCAGTTAAAAATGGCGAGGAAATTGTTATTGCAACTGACCCGGACCGTGAAGGAGAAGTTATTGCCCGCCTTATTCTCAGAGCTTGTAAAGCTGATTTTTCAAAAGTGACTCGAATCTGGTGCTGCGAGGGACTCGACAGGACTCAGATTATTTCGGGCATTAAAAGTAGAAAAATAGACAAGACTTATGATTATCTTGCTCTCCAGGGCGAGTATCAGAAAAAAGCCGACTGGATGTTCGGAATTAATTTAACGACAGCCTATACTCTTTTAAACAACGATGGTGAAACATATTCTATAGGTCGTGTACAGACTGCGGTTTTGACAGAAATCTATAATAGACATAAATCCATTCTTTTATTTATGCCTAAAAGATATTATCTGCTGAAGCTTACAATGGAATCGGGCACCGATTCCTTCCTCATAAACACTAAAACTCAGAATACTCACTTTGATGATAAGACAGAGTTAGAGAGAATAAAAGCAGAACTTGAAAAAGATAATGAAGTTATAATTTCATCAGTTGAAAGAGAGCAGAAAAAAGAACTGCCTCCAAAATTGTACGACCTCGCTCAGCTGCAGATAGATGCATATAAAAACTATGACATAGATGTGGACCAATGTCTTGAAATAGCTCAGACTCTTTATAACGAGAAGGGAAAAATTTCATATCCGAGAACTGACTCTGTAGTTCTCAATGACAGTGATGCTGAGAAAACCCATGAGCTTTATAAAAAGATAAAGGATACATATAATTTTGAGTTTACTGAGCCGGAAAGAATTAACGCAGCAAACAAGAGGCTTTTTGATTCAAAGGGAGTTACGGGCCACCACGGAATCATTCCGAGTAACACATATGAAAAAGAAGACTCATTGGACTGGAAGATTTATGACCTTGTTGCTCGCCGTTTCCTTATGTCAGGTATGGGTGAGTATGTTAAGGATGAATATAAGGTTTACTACAGTAAGAAAAATCATTCATATGTTTTCAAAAGCGAAGGTTACCAGACGGTAAGACTTGGATGGAAAGAAGCTGAGTTAGGCTTTGAGGATAAATCTGTTCCTCTTAATAAAAATGTCGGGGAAACAGACAGAATTAAATCAATCGAGATTGTAGAAAAGCTTACAGAGCCTCCAAAATATTATACTCAGGCAACTCTGATCAAGTTCATGAGAAATCCGAACAATTCTGATGAAGAGGGAATAAAGCTTTCTTCAATTGGAACAGAGGCTACCCAGGCATCGATTATCAAGACTCTTTTTGTAAGGAAGTATATTCATAACGTTGGAAAACATATTGAGATTCTTCCGAAGGGAATAAAAATAATCGAGCAGATTATGGACAATTCTGTATTGATGAACAATACCAATGTTGAAACTACTACAAGGTGGGAAAAACTTAATAAGGAGAATCCTTCTTTATTCCTGGAGAATGTTGAAAAGCTTACTGAAAAATCGATTTCAAATATGAGGGGAAATATGGAAACTGTAATTGCACAGAGGGAAATCGGAATCTGCCCGGCCTGCGGCGGAAAGATTATGAAGGGAAAGAACGGTTTTTACTGTTCCGGTTATAAAGAGAAAGGCTGCGAGAACAACATCAATTATCATGTTATGGGGCACGATATTGATGAGAACTTTATGAAAGCTTTCCTGGAAAGTAAGAAAACTGATGTTATGAACGGAGTAAAGAAGGATGGTTCACAGGTTCAGTTTTATTTCAGGATTGATGAAAACGGAAAGTTTACGATTGTATTTGTCGGAAACAATGAAAAAATCTGTGAATGCCCTAAGTGTGGGAAAGGCATCTTTGAAAAAAAGATGGTCTATAAATGTGAAAACGCTGACTGCGGCTTTTTCATGTGGAAACAGACTTCGGGAATCAAGTTTGGTCCGGATATGATAAAGACTTTATGTGAAGGGGGTGAAATAAAGACAGAGCAGACAAAGAAAGATAAAAGCACTGCGAAAGTTACCGTAAGGCTTGATGAAACAAGAGAGAAAATAGAAATAAGTTATTGATTAAAAAAGTAAAAAGGAAAGGAAAAAAATGGAACACGTGGTACATTTTGAACAGGAGAGAATTAACGTTGAGCTGTACATGGAAAAACTTCTGGATGTAAAAGAAGAATGCGAGTACGGTTCTGAAAAAAGAAGAAAGCTTATAGGGGATGGAGTAAGGCTTGTTAGAACTCTTATTGCAAAAGTGTACGAGGAAGGAATAAAAGACGGTCGTACAAGTGAAAAGGTAGATGTTGTAAGTCTTCTAGCCAGAATGACAAAAAATCTTAATGATCAGATTGTCTTGAATTTTCTGAAGGAAGACAACGAGGAAGACACTGTAAAGTGTTTTGATGTTCTGCTTGATAATTATGAGAAAGTAAGAAATGACCAGGATAATCAGGTGGCTTAAAAACCATATGGCGGACCAGTGTTTTTTAGAGAACATTGATCTTGCCAGAAAGCTTGTAAAGATTGCATTTGTTGTAGTGTTCGTGGGAATCCTTGCATCTTATGTAGTTTTGAAAAATGTCATTGACTAATTAAAAAGAAGAAGATAATATTAACGTATTGAATACAAATTTATAAACAAAAGGTAATTTATGAAAAAAGAGTTAGAGAAAAAGGATAAGTTATCTTTATCTTATCTTCCGAGTGCCTTTATAACGGCAAGTCTTCCTTTAAGGGATATAAAGAGTAATGTCTTTACAAGGAAGTACAACAATATATCAATGGTCATAACAGGATCTTCCAAAGTTCCTTACGGTTCTTACGGAAGACTTGTTTTGAGCCTTTTGACTACTCATGCGGTTGTAGACAGAAAATCAGAAAACGGAACTGTTGAAATCTATTTTGACCGTGAAAAAGATTTTCTGAACGAGCTTCAGGCTCCGGCCTCCAGAGCAGAAAAGTTCCGTGAGCAGCTGCAGGCGTTTTCTACATCGTCATTTTTATATCAGGCAAAAATAACAAAGGACTTCAATAAAAAAGAAATCTTTGAGGATGTTGAGACAAAAGACAGTAAACTCAAAGTTTCTTTATATAATTCGGGAAATATACCGTTCATCAAAAATCTTCAGTATATGTCAGTTGAAAACGAGGATGTTAATGCTGACAAGAAAAGAAGAAATTTTAAGATTATACTCAGTGCCGATTTTGTAAACCTCTGTTCTGAGCATTCTGTTCCGATTAATTATTCAACTTACAGTTCTATTAAGAACGCTACCGGAAAAGATATGTATGCCTGGTTTGTTTACAGAAACAATTTTCTCAAAGATAACGAGCCCATCTTTATTCCGAAGGAAAAGTTTGTAGAACAGTTCATGCCGGTAAAGAACATGGAAAATTATGCAGTAATGCTTAATACAAACTTTCAGTATCTTAAAGAACGTATCAGTGAGATTAAACAGTATTATCCTGAGCTTAATGTAGTTGTAGCGAAGGAAGGGGCTGGAATCATTTTATTCAAGAGTCCTAATCAGATCACTGAAAGCGATAAGAGATACATACTTATTACGGGCGGTAAATAATAGTTACATATACTATATGCGACTGATACGAGGTAGACAAAATGGACAATAATATATTAGATGTTAAATATTCGAAGGAAACTTTTAATTTTCTGATGCAGGTCTTGAACTATGTTTTTGAAAGGGAAAAGAACGCTGCATCTAAAGATTCAATATTCAATTTAATGAATAAGATCAAGGCAAGCCACAATTGGGAAATTGCAGATACTATAAGTGTAGTTCTTACGCTGGATGCCGTTGATTTTTCAATCATTAATTACTGCTATGAAAGCTTACTCTATGACTCGATGGAAGCCAAAATGGGTAAGTATGGTTGCGGTGATTATTTTACGATTTATTACGAGGAAGACAAACTAAGGAGAGACAACAGGTAATGTACTATGACAGAATCGAATCGGGCGAAGGGGTTTATATTTCATGCGGAAACTATAAAACTTTTGACCTTGCAAAAAGGGCTTGTGATTTCGGAAATAAAGTATATATCAGAAAAATATTTGAAGACAAGGGAGAGGAAGTGGTTACTTCCTGGCGTCTTGTGAAAAATAAAACACAGTCATTTTGTATGTGCCATAGGGTGGATGAAAAAATGAATGAAAAGCTTTCTGATGCATGGACAAAGGCAATGTACGGGTAGGTTTTATGGGATATGAGATAATGCTTGTAGTGCCTGTGATGGTATTCTTCATAAGGTTTTTTATAAAGAATACCGAGCGTGTATGGCTTAAGTTTGTACATCTTGGACTTGGGATTCTTGCCCTCTACCTTTTCTGTTTTGTATATCCGGCTCCTTTAGGGTATGTACCGTATAAACCTTATGTATACTGGAAAGGTGGAAATAAAAAGGGAGAGCTTAGCTATAAATATAAAAACTTTAAGAAGAAGATGCTGCGTAAAGTTGGAATCGAGTTAGTGGAGAAATAGGAAATGGAAGAAATAGTTTTCAAGGCATTTGTAATAATACTTACGATATATTTAATGTTTGGTTTTATTCTGAATAAAATCTGTGAGCTTAAGAATGACAGATGGCATAATTTTTCTTATAAAAAACCGGATGAAGAAAAGGAGTATCTGATCTGTCTTAAAAACCAGAAGATGAAAGTCAGTACTTACAATCTTAAAAACCTTTGTTTTGAGCAGAAAGATGTTGTTGCCTGGAGAGAACTTCCGGAAGGAAATGAGGTTGTTTCGAAGATGATGAAAAATCCGGCCGGATATTTAATTGGTAAGAAGAAGGATATTAATGTTCAGTAAAAAAGTTGTGATATTCATAGACGGAAAGAAAAAAGTTTTTTTCTCAGAAATTATGAAGTTCATTGAAACAAGTGTAGTTATTCCGTATTCTTTGAAGGAAAGGATAAAGGAACAGATTCTGAAATCTTACAGAAAAGATAAGACTTACGGACAGATTATAAAGCTTGATAAAAAATGTGCGAAAGTTTTTTACGCAGCATACGCTAACGTAACTGGTAAACCTGTAAACGATTATTCTTTTTTATATGAATATGATAATGTAAACTTATAGAAAAGGAGTTTGCCCATGAAAAAACACACTGAAAGCTATATTGATAGTTCAATAAAAGATCCCGATGGCCTTCCTTCTAATGTTCAGGGGATTCTTGATGATTTGAGACAGTATGATAAAGAAGGGAACGGAATCGGCTATACAGACAGGCTTGATGATTTATGGGTTATTGTAAAGAACGCAATGGCTTCGAATGCTATGAGTCAGTGGGCTTGGGATGTAATTGTTCAAAAGTATTGGACTCATGCTGATATTGTTTACAAAAAGGAAATAGAAAGTGGAAATATATAATCTTGATAATTGTGCTTATAGTGTGAAAAATGGAACTTTTGGGGGTAATTCCGGCGATAAGGAAGGAATACTGTTCAATGGAGATTCATGGATTGTAAAATACCCGAAAAAGGGAACTGGATTAAAAGATGTTCAGATGTCTTATACACAGTCTCCTTTATCAGAATATCTTGGAAGTCATGTTTATCAGATTTTAGGTTATCCGGTACATGAAACAATACTTGGCATCCGTAATAATCATTTAGTTGTTGGATGTAAAGATTTATGTTCTAAAGGTGAGACCCTTATTGAATTCCGACAGCTTAAAAATGCATATAATCAGACATTAAGTGAAAAACTTGATATGAGTTTATCTCCAACAGGTGATAGGCATTTTACAAATTTTAACGAGATTGCAATACATTTAAAATATAATCCTCTGCTTAGAAACGTAAAAGGGCTTAATGAAAGATTTTGGGACTGTATTGTTATAGATGGTCTTATTAATAACAATGACCGTAATAGCGGAAACTGGGGAATTATAAGAAGTGAAAAAGAAGATCGTGTTTGTCCGGTTTTTGATAACGGAGCGTCTTTTTCTCCTAATGTACCTGAATACAGAATTGCAGCTAAATTGATTGACCAGAATAAGTTTATAAAATCTGCTTGCGATGGAGTTACAGCATATTCTCTTGATGGAAAAAATAATGCAAGATTTGTTGATTTAATCAAGCTTGATATAGAGCCGTTGAAGAAAGCAATTGAGAAAAATGTTCCTCTTATCACGGAAAAGATGCCTGAGATTCAGAAAATGATTACTGAGATTCCAGAGTCTTTTGAGGGGTATACAGTTATGACTAAAGAACGGAAGGAAGCTTATAAGAAAGAACTTGCTGCAAGAACACAGTTTATTCTTGTTCCTCAGTATGAAAAAAATCATACGACTGTAAGTGAAAGAACGACAGATGTACAGTATGAAGTTTCCAAAGGCCGTAAGGGAAGGAGATAAATGAAGAATTCAGTAATACCGGAAAAATTAACTGTAATTGATTATTTTGCAGTTAATATATTCAATTCACTTATGAATAATGCTGGTTACCAGGTAATTGATAAAAAATCTATAATAAAAGAATCATATGAGCTTGCAGCATATATGACAGAATTAAAAAACAAGGGGGAAAATAAAAATGAATAATAAGTCACCGTTTTATTATTGTGATACACAGTTTTACAAGGTAATGGGATACCTTGAAAACTATCTTAATCAGAACTTTGTGGAAATAGATCAGGAAGAATGGCTATTGGCTGATAAAGCTTTAAGAGAACTAAAAGCTAAGCCTGAAAATGAAAGAACTGCAGACAATTTTTATGCTCTTCTGGATGATAGCGTATCATTCAAGCCTCTGATCAAAGAGCTTTGTGCTGGCGGAAAGTATGCTTTTTTTGAGGACAACAGAAAGTATGTAATTAAAGACATGGATGAACTTCAGTTCAATATGTTTGATTACTACCAGAACTTTCTGAAATAGACAGATAATAAAAAGTTCGATTGAACGAACTTTTTATTTTTGCTATTATATATTATTGTCAACCGTGAGCGAATGGATATAATAATAAAAAAAGTTAAAGGAACAGAAAAGTTTATCGTATGGATGAACGGAGAAAAAACTGACTTCTCCGTTACAAAAAACAATTTCGGATCAGAGTGTTATTACCTTATCTATAAAGGACAGCGGCTCAAAAGACGGGCAGAAAACCGTGAGGAAGTAATTACTTACTTCAAGACTTATCTGCTTGAAAAAAGGGCTGACTTACTGTTAGGAAAAAAATGAAAATTATTAACAAATTGTATTACATGCTGTCCAAAAAAGATAAGGGCGGTAATCCGGTAGTAAAACCTAATTTTGTCTCTAAACCAAAAAGAAAAGTTGAAATGACTTCGATTCTTCCGTGGTGGTATTGGGTCAGAATCAAGTATTGGGTTGGAGACACTGAACTTGAAAAATGCGTAATTGTTCAGAAAAACGGAAACCTTCAGATTACATACGCATTCCGTGGATACGACATTGAAAGTTATTCTGCAGATTATATCAATGCAGTTTTTGAATATTTCAATACACAGATAAAGACTCTTGGAGACGGATGGATGGTATCTCTGGAAAGTCAGAGATTCAAGATGCACGATTATCCGTCTGCGGATTTTGATAATGTTGCTGGCCTTATCATTGATAAGGAAAGAGAGAGTGAATTCCGCCTTACAGGTGACCACTACGATTCATGTTATTACATGAATTTTGTCTATAAACCGGAAGCTCCGATTAAAAAGAAGTTTGTAAAATTCTTTTATACAGAGCCGGAAGTTGGTATTAATCAGCAGGAAGAGATTAAGCAGTTTTTGAAGCTTGTTGAAAACATGACTTCTGTTTTGTCGAGCCGTCTTATAATAAGACCTCTGACAACAGAAGAGACAATTGCGTATCTTCATTCAACCATCAGTTTCAAGCGATATCCTATTTTAGTTCCTGACCATTGTATCAGTCTGGATCATTTTATTAAGGATTCCTCAATTGATAACGGAAAGACTATAAGACTTGGAGACTATTATTGTCCTATTCTTGAAATTAATGACTTTCCGACTTCTACATATCCGACTATCTTGAATGAGCTTAATAAGACAGATATTGAATACCGTTGTGTTCATAGATGCTTTCCTATTGAAAAGACAGAGGCTCTGAAGGAAATCGAAAAGCAGATTTCCGGTGCTATGGGTGGTGCAAAAAGCGGTAAAAAGATGGCATCGGAGATGATGTTCGGCTATGAGAGCCGTATTGAAAATCAGGGAGCTTTGGCGGCTGCCTCAGATATCCAGGATTTACAGGTTGAGGTAGCAACCGATGTAAACGGATTATGCTACTACAATTCCTCACTTATGGTTTGGGATAAAGATTACAGTCGTGCAATAGAAAAGCTTAAGAAAATAGAGACTGTAATAGAAAGATGTCAGTTTACATGTCAGGAAAACGAGTTTGGAGCTTTGGATGGTTTTAAGGGAATGATTGCGGGTAACACTACCGCAAACATCCGTCGTCCGGCTATCTCGACAGGAAACTTTACTCACATCCTTCCGTTCTCTGCAATCTGGGCCGGAATCGAGCATAACAAGTTTGTGGGTGACCTTACAGGAATTGATAAACCGCTTATTACTTGTGCTACGAACTACGGTGCAAACTTTTATCTGAATCTTAATGACGGAGACGTAGGACATACTTTAATTCTTGGACCAACCGGAGCCGGTAAGTCTACGCTTTTGAATCTGATTGCAGCGTCTACCTTAAAGTATCCGGACTCTCAGGTTTTCTTCATGGACTATGGTCTTTCAAGCCTTACTCTGACACTTGCCGTAGGCGGTTCTTACATAAACCCTGCTGACAGTACGGTATGTTTTCAGCCTCTGCGTGATATTGATGATGATAAGGAATTTGCGTGGGCAAACGAATTTATTCAGACAATTATTGCTCTTCAGGGAGTAAAACTTAATCCTCGAATGCGTCTTGCTATAGAGGCAGCTATAAGGGCACTGACAGTTTTGCCTAAGGAAATGAGAACACTTACCACATTCAAGATGAACCTTGAGTATACGGATGAACAGGGCTACAACATTTTGGCTGACGCGATTGCACAGTATTGTGTTGAAGGAAGATATGGACACATTTTTGACGGTAACAAGACTTCTTTAGTAAATGCAAGATGGGTTTTGTTTGAAATGGAACATATCATGGACTTAGGTCCGAACTGTTCAGCTCCGGCAATTCTTTTTATTTTCCATTATTTGGAAAAACAGTTTACTGGAAAACTTACATTCTTCATCATGGATGAATGCTGGTTTGGTCTTGAAAACGAGATCATCCGCTCAAAAATGAAAGAGTATCTTTTGACACTCCGTAAGAAGAACGTATTTTGTATTTTTGCAACACAGAACCCTTCTGCTGTTGCAGATTCTCCGCTTGCCTCAACAATGATTCAGAACTGCCCGACTCAGATCTTCCTTGCAGACCCTAAGGCAAGAAAACTTATGGATAAATATCAGAATCTTGGGCTTTCTGCAGAAGAGGTAAACATCCTTTCAATGTCACAGAAAAAGAGGGATTACTATCTAAAATGTACTGCGGGTGCAAGACTCTTCCAGCTTTCTTTGGGTGCCATTCAGTTAGCCTTGTTCCGAGGCCGTGAGTCTACATTTAATTATCCGAAGGGAAGTGACAATTATATAAGATGGGCTGAGTTTCAGAAGTATCTTTTGGAAAAGAGAAAGGAATCAAAAAAGACAAGATGTTATGTGGATGAAATCCTTGATGTTCAGGGAATACCGTTCCGCCATTACCTTAAAGATTATGACTGGGAGAAATATTTATGATGTTTGATAATCAGATTCTTTACGACCATGTGCAGAAAAAAAACAACATCCTTGTAAAAACCGATGATCAGTACAATTTTTATGACGAGCCGGATTTTATAAGTCTTGGTTTTATGATTGCGGTTACTGTAGAGGCATGTTTAAGTGCTGAAGATGCGGATGCTTACATGATTAATGGTGAGGCATTCAATGAAGCTTTGTTCCGGTTTTCTTATTCATATAACGAAGGTGATGAAAAGCATTTTGAACTGAAAATTAAAAAAGAGCATATCGAGCTTTTTACAGAAACATATCTTTTTGTAAAAACTGGAAGTGATGTTTGTGAGGCATCCTTGCTTGAACAGATAAAAGAGTCATGCCGCTACAACTGCATGAATATATGGAATGAATATTTCAAAAATAATTAAGGGGTAATAAATGAAAAAAAGACTTATCGGAATACTTACAGGACTTTTTCTTGTGTCTCAGGTTCATGCACAGTTTGCCGTTGTAGATGTTCAGTCAATTGCGGCAACTATTCAGAACGGAATCCAGATGGCTCAGCAGCTGGCTGCAATGTATAACGAAATCAAGGGAACTTATCAGCAGGTCGAAAACCAGATTAAAAACATGCAGTCTATGGATCTTTCACAGATTAATGCCGGAACTTTAAGTCAGCTTTTTAATATGGCGGACCAGTATTCACAGATGATGAATAATATGGAAAACCTCTATAAAGATAAGAACATGACCGTAGGTGGGGTAAGTTTTTCCCTTGAAGATATTGTAACTACAAACGTCTATGAGGCAATTAAGAAAAGCTATGGAGAAATGCCGGAAGTTCAGAATATGTCAGAAAAACAGAAGAAAGAATTTTTTAATCGTTATGGAATCGAATATGAAACATTTTTTGCTCTCTATGGAATATCAGACCAGATGAGTAATAAGGCAAAGGAAATAAAGGTAAAGACTGAAAAATCTAAAGATGTAATAGATACATGCCTAAAGTTTGCTAATGATATGCAGGACCAGGTTACAGGGGAGACAAGCGAAACTGCCTTGCTGCAGAAACTTCTTATGGTAAGTTCCCAAAACCTTACGGCTTTAACACATACTCTTGATTCTGTTTCAAATATGGGCGATATGCTTGCCAGTCAGATGGCTCAGGAAATGGCACTACAGGAAGAGAGTATGAACGGAGATCTTGCTAAGAACAGTGTTACAAAAGATCAGCCATTTTATGTGACTTCAAGTGTTGGAGATACTTCTGATTATAGAGGTATGGGAAACCACAGATAAGGATTAATATATCATGAAAGATACCTGGTTAAATCATTCCGTATATTCTCTATTAGACCGAATAGCTAACTTTCAGATTTACTTTTCTGATGCTGCACAGATTATTGCAGCAACTTGTTTTTTGATGGCTATTGGTATGGCTTGTATCAAAATCTGGCTTCAGGCGTCGAGTGCAAGAGAGCAGATTATCAAGCTTGGAATGACTTTAGTTGTGTATCTTGTAATGCTGCATATTTATCCGACTATTACAAAAGCAATTCTGCCGTTTGCTCAGAACATTGGATATGACGTTATTTTTGCATCGGGTGATTATGATGTAGAAGTTCCTTCGGATGAAATTAAAACCGGAACCTCTAAGGACAGTAAAATAAAGCCTACAAAGCAGAAATTTTATAAATGGCTTGGTGAACACACATTTAACATTTTCACGACTTCAACAGTCCAGGACAATGATGAAAGTGTAAGACAGGCTTTGGAGATTAACATAGTTGATGGAAAAACCGGAAGGGTAGATTTAAATCTTACGTTCAAATATTGTCTTGCTTTTTTCAACGTGGCCTGGGATACAATGCCGAAAATCCATATTACAAGTTTTACTTCTATTATGGTGGGAATTATTTACATAGCGTCTGTTCTTGTTGCTATTGTCTGCTACATAGTAGTTTTGATCAATTATGTAATGGCATTGATTGACTATTACTTTATGGTGGGATTCGGCTTATTCTTCCTTCCATTATCTTTGTGGGATGGAACAAAACAGTACAGTCAGGCACTTATCGGAAACTTTGTTAAGATTCTTGTAAAACTGATGATTATTTCAACTGTATTGTTTTTATCAATTATGTCTATGATTGATATGTTTGTCGAAGTGTACATGCAGAGCCTTGTATATGAAGGAACAGTACTGGCATCAAGTTTTTCAGGAGTATTACAGTTCTGTTGTACTGTAATTTTCCAGAGTCTTTTACTTTTTGTAATTACAAAAAATACAACTCAGATTGCCTCAATGCTCACAGGTGGAGAGCCTCAGATGTCATTCGGTGAGTTCGCTCATGCCGTAGGTCAGGGAATAGCCGTTGGAGCTGGTGCGACTATGGCTCACAGGGCTATGGGAAAAGCGGCCTTATCTGTTGCGTCTGGCGGTGCAAGTGCTATTGCGTCGGGAAAGGCTACCGCAGCTATGGCAGGACATACAAAAGGTGATATTGCAAAGAGTGTTATGGGGAGTCTTGGGGAATCAGTTAAAGGTGGTCTTAAGAACTTTAACAGTGAAAATATTGGTAATACTATGGACCGTATAGGCAGAGCTGGAATGCAGATGGGGCGAATGACTGGAATGTCAGATTTCGGCGGTGCTGAAGGTGGATTTATGGACCCGGCTATGTTTAACGGAAGAGTACCGGGAAGTCCGGGTTCTTCTGGTGGTCAGGCACCTCAGTCTAATGGCGGTAGCGAGAATTCTGCTATGGCACAGAATGAGAATGCAAACGATCTTAAGGGAGATAGGGATATTATTCCTAATACTGCAAAAGGTCTTTCTGCGGGTGTAAACGCAAACGGAACAAATGGCGGTACATATAACAACACTCAGTGGCAAAGAGGCAATATAGGAACTTATGGTGATGGTGTTGCTAAAGGTGATACTGCATCAGAAAGATCTTCATCTGCATTAACCAGATATGCAAATCGTTCTACAAGGTCTAGCGGCAATATTTCTCAGTTTAATTCAGGAATGAGAGCTGCATTTGTCGGTAATGCAATTAAAGAAATAGCACAGACTCGTGCTCAGCGGGCAGAGGGTAATAAAGTTGGAAACGGATATATGAAAGCTATTGCAAGGGCTGGAAGAAATACTGTAACGGGTGCTATGGCTGGACTTGCGAATAGAGGGAATACACTTACATCATTTAATGGAAACAGTTATGTGACAACAAACTTAGGACGTATGACTACTGCACGTGATAAAGATGGAAACGTTGTAGACATGAATAGTAAAAATAAAGTATCTAGCGATCAATATCAGTTTGTATCAAATTCACCAGTACAAGGCTTAACGGCAGGTGGCCCAAATGATAACGATGCTGTGAATATTGCACAAGAAGCTACGCAGAATGCACAGGATAATAAATAAAAAGGAGTATTGAATATGGCAAGAATTAAATGGAAGCCTGAGACATATACCATTAAGGGAAATGTTGAAAACAAGATTATCTTTGATGAAACAATTGCAGAATATGACGGACTTATAAGTAAACTTCATGCAGATTGTAACGCATGGCGTTTTGTAGGCTTGTGCAGTCTTTTAATGTTCTGTGCATCAATCGGAATTCTTATTTATCAGTCTACATTACCGAAGACAGAACTTGTAGTAGTTGGTGTAAATGATTTAGGAGAGGCCCGCTATTACGGTAGAACACCAGGTCTCAGCTTTGACCAGTACGATATTAAAGAAGTTGCTATCAAGAACATCATTGAAACCTACATTGAATGTACATATAAGATTTCTACTGATTCACAGTATATGTACAACAATTATGTCAGGGCTATGAATTATCTGGATGAAAATAAGAGAAAGTTCTATGAGCTTGATATTAAGAACGAAGATCCATTCAGTTTAGTTGGACAATTAAAACGGGATGCGGAGATAGAAACTATAATTCCAGTTTCTGAAAGTACTTATCAGGTAGATTTCTTTGTGACTGAAAGTGATATGGATGGATTTAGAAAACATGTTACAAAAAAGCGCGGTATTTTTACATTCAGTCGTCTGAGTGCAAAAGATTATAACGCTATGGAAGAAAGACGAAGGATTTTGAATCCGCTTGGAATATACATAACAGATTACAGTGTTGTTGATGTAAATAATAAATAGAGGTTATTAAATGAAAAAGTTTTGGATAATTTTAATTACAGTTTCAGTTTTGTTTTCTGCATGTAAGACAATTGATATTGAAAAAAGCGATGAACTTGAAGAAGTAAAAAAAGAAGAAACTCCAGTTGTTATAGAGGAACCAGAATATGAAGTAAACGGAGTTCGAATTAAGGAAAGTGAATTTGTATACAACCTTGAACCTGTAATTGTTGAAAAAAAAGAATATATAGTTATTGATAAATCAGAAATTGAAAAAGCTCAGAAGGAAAAGCCCGTTGGACAGGCTGCGGTTAAGCAGAGCTTGAAAGACAGCTATGTAACACTTGAAAACTTTGTAGGTGGAACAAGTTATTATATGTATGATGAAAATAAGCAGTTTCCGATTTTTACTAAGCAGCTTGCATTAACAACTATCATTTTGAGTAATGATGAATACATGAACGAAGGTTCTGTTCCTTTTATGTCAGATACAGAAAGATGGGAAATTACAGGTGATGTATGGAACAGTGATGAAGGTTCACGCCAGCTTGTTATGATCAAACCTTTAAGTTCCGGGCTTGAAACAAATATGATGATTGTTACAAACAAAAGAATCTATCATTTTGTTCTTTATTCTACTAAGACAGATTATCAGCCGATGGTAAAGTTCAAATATCCGGAAGAAAAGAAGTTTATAACTGCTAATACAAAGAAAGTTTTTCCGGAATCTATAAAAACTTCTTATGATTCTACAGATGCCTCTCTTTTAAGCTTTAATTATAAAGTTACAGTTCCTTTCTTTTCGTCTAAAGTAGAGTGGGTTCCTAATCGTGTTTATGATGATGGAAGTCATACTTATATCTTGCTCCCTGAAATAGTTTTACAGAAAGAATTTCCTGCAATCTGGGAAAACAATAATGATATCGTAAATTATGAAATAGACCCGGAAATACATAACCTTATTATCATAAATAAGCTTGTAAACAAGATTACATTGAGAGTTGGTCGAAAAAAGGTAGTAATTACTAAGAAAAAGGGAATCCCTAAAGTTATGAATCTTAAAAGATAGGCGGGAGAAAGTATGAGTGAAGAAAATAAAGAGACTTCCTTCAGTGCTTTTAATGAATATCTGAGAAAGAGTCGTGAAGGTTTTTCTACAGAAAAAATAGAAGAAACAGAAAGTGAGGAAGTAATTATAGAAAAAAAATCTGAAACTGAACCTGTTGAAAAGGAAGAAGTTTTAGAAGAAACAGTAAATGTGTCAGAAGTTGAAGAATCTGAAATTTCTGAAGAAGAAGACAGTGACATTATTGAAATAAATAATAAAGAAAGTGAAGTTCATGAATCTGAAGAAGATTTCACAGCTCAGTATGTTCCAGATGCAGAAGAAGAAAGTAATGATGGCGAAAGTGAAAGTGAAGAAAACGAAAAAGTAGATATTTCTGACCTTTTGGAAGTTCAAGACTCGGATGAAGAAGATACATCTGAGAATCAGTATTTTGATCCTCTTGAAGAGCAGCTCATTTATTCCTCAAATGATGATGAAGTAAATTTTAATGACCTTAATAATTCTTCTGATGATGAAGAAGAAGAGGAAACAAAAGAAGAAAATAATAGTTCATCTAAGAAGATGAAATTTGATCAGCTGAATGGTTCAAAGGGTAAATATATGGCTGGAAAGTCTAGAAAAACCCTTATTCTTTCTGTCCTTGTTGGTGTCTTTGCTTTTTTATTGTTATGTCTTGAAATCAAAAAGATAGCATCAGATAAAGAAGCTGAACTGGCTGCAAGAAGAAAAGATAATAAAATTAATACGAGTGACTATACTCCGGACTTTGGAGATTATGCTAGCAGAGCTCATATTCAGACTACTCAGGAAAGTAATCAATCAGAGGCAAATTATGCTGAAGGATTATTAACTACAAATGACAGAAAAAATTATGAACAGCCAAAGCCTGCAGGTAATACAACAAATAATTCTCCGTCTTATCAGCCACAGTCTTCTGCACCGGTAAGTTCATCTTGGAATGATGCTATGCGTTCATCTATCCGCTATTCAGGTTTTGGTGGTGGTAATGGTGGAAAAGAGACTTTTGGTCAGATAGGAAACAGAGTAGGCCTTGGTTCTAATGCATCATATTCACCGTATGATATGGGAATGAATGTAGATCCAGTTGCTTCTTATATGGATTCATATAATCAGATTCTGGGAACTGTTTCTCAGGCAGCAGGTTTAAATAATAGTTCAGCAAATAAAGATACAAAGAGAAACTTTAATAATGGTGCTTATGATAAAAACGCTCAGAGCGGAATATCTGCAATTCCTGAAAACTCTCTTTATCCTGGAACTATAATTCATGCCGTAATGGTAAGCGGAATTAATACAGATTATCCGGGTGCTATAACGGCTCGTGTTTTGAATAATGTGTATGATTCTAAAACCGGAAAAAAACTACTTATTCCATCTGGTTCTATTTTGCGTGGAAGTTATTCAAGTGCCTCTATCGGAGTAAGCCGAGTACAGATTGCATGGACCGAGTTGATTTTGAATCGAGATGGTAAAGATTATCTTGTAAATCTTGGTTCAATGGCGGGCGTTGACAGAAAGGGATATTCGGGAATTAAAGGTACAATTAACGATCATTACTTTGCTTATATTCGTGCTATGGGAGTATCAAGTCTGTTTACTGTAATGAATCAGAATATCTATAAATATTCAAATGCTCAGAAATCTGCCTCAAAGAGAGAGCTTATTGCAGAAAATCAGGACCTTGTTAATAAACTGACTGATAAGCTTTTGGACAGAGCTTTGGATATAGAACCAACTATTATTGTAAAACCGGGTGCGATGATAAGTGTTGATGTAGATAAAGTTTTGACACTTGTTCCTTATTCAATAGATGTTCCAAAACAGAAATATATAAGAAAGTAGTGAGGTCAGTATGAAAAAAGGTATTTTGATTTTTATTGCATTAATAAGTCTGTGTTTTATTTCTTGTGATGCATATTTTAATTTTATTGACGGAGTAGATAACTATATTGAGACTGTAAACTTTCAAAGCGAAAACTATCAGATAATGAGTGGCAACATTCAGATTTGTAATATTGTAGTAAATCCTACAGATGCTATTGATTATTACGATACAGAATTTTCGATAAGTAACACAGATATTGCTTTTATAAAATCAAGTACAAACAAAAGCTGTACGATTGAGGGCAGACAGAAAGGAAACGCAATTATTACTGCAAAAATCGGTAATAAAGAATGCCAGGCAGTAATTAATGTAATGTAAAAAAGGGCAGTTTAAATATATTTAAATTAAATAAAGAAGGAAAAACATTTGGAAGAAAAGGATTGTATTATGGACATACCAGATTCAGATGTTTCAATAGCATTAAAAAAAGCTAAGGAAATTGCAGAAGATTGTATATCTGGTTTTGATTTGCAGATTCAAACCAAATTGATTGCATCCCTTTTATATGTTCGTTTTGCAAAATGTATTCCATTAAAAGAAAAGTCTTTTGTAATGGCTTTAGGTGGGTTGGATTATAAAAACTTGTCTATAGATTGTATACATGATGATGGGAGAAAATGGAAAGGTATGAATACTTTGTTGAAATTATTTTTCGGAAAATAGTTATTAATATATTTTATGAACGTAAATACAAAAAATTAAGGAGATATTGAAATGAAAAAAATGGTATTAATTACTGGATTATGCTTGTTGTTTATTTCTTGTGCGAATCAGATCAATGAGGTTCAGAATAATAAAGTTTCTGAAACTAAGAAAATTAAAGTCCAGCGATTAGCGATTGATAGCGGGAAATATGTAGATGTAACTATGAAGACTGTAAATGCAACTGTAATAGATACTGCATATTTCAATTCTTTAATTAACAGAAATTACAGATCTGACAACTGCATTCTTAATTTTGATACAGTTAAACAGAAGGTTCATGTTCATGTAAAAAACTCAAATATGAAAGGCTTTGAAGGAAAAACAATAGACTGTACTTTCAGATATGTATTGAAAAGCAGCGGCGAAAACTGTGTATATATCTGTCCTGTAAAACGAAGTGATACATTGTGTTACATAGATGAAGAAGTAGTATCACTGACTAAACTTCCATCTTTTATGTTCTATATTCCGCTTTATGGTTTTGGGGAAAACAGAATAGAAGTAAGTTCCATTATGAAAAATGAGGGAGCGGTAAACTGTCAGACATTGTGGAGATACTAATTTAATTTTTGAGGTTTTTTTATGAAAAAGTTTTCTGTTTTATTATTGCTGATATTAACTTGTCTATTTGTCTCTTGTAATTTTTTTAATGACGAAGAAGAACAGCCTACTGTTACTGCTGCAAGATTCGAGCTTTCAGAAGTAACATTGGGTGTTGGAGAAAGTAAGCAGATTCTTTTTCAAATTGAACCGTCAGATATGATTTCAAAAACAAAAGTTGAATATTATACCGCTGATGAATCAAGTATTATTGATATTACAAATCCTTCAAATAATGGATGTGTTTTAACTGGAAAGAAAAACGGTAACTGTGTACTTATTGGAAAATGTGAGGGTTTTACAAGCTATCTTCAGGTAAATGTTGCAGGTAGTCTTGATATTGAGCCATATATTGTTACTCCTTATGTAGTAAATGTTATTCATCCAGGTGATAAGATTTCTGTAAATGTTTCTTTATACAATGGAAATGCATCTGATAATGTATTATTTGATTTTCATAATGCAGATGATAGTGTATGCAAAATAGAGAATGCAAATAATGCGGTTGTTGTTGAAGGTGTTTCTAAAGGATATTCAAAAATTACTGTATCACATCCAAAAGCAAAATACGATGCTTCGATTCTTATTTATGTTGTTCCTGAAACACAGGGGGCTTGTTATATCACTACTACACAGAATGTAGTTATGGCCGGATTGAATGACGGCATTAAGAATATAACTTTCAACTTGATTGGTAGTGTACAGAATGACTTGTCATTATTTTCATATGTGGTAAAGGAAGGAAAAGATATTGTTTCTGTTGCAAAGAGTAATAATGTATGTTCAATTACTCCGCTTAAAAATGGTTATGCGGTAATTGAGGCTACTCATCCGGATTGTGAGCTTTCACTTGAAATCCAGGTTATTGTAGTAAATACAGTTACAGAAAAATACATTGAAAGCGACAGTAATTTATTGTTTATTGATGATGGAAAAAGTCGTGTAATCAATTGTAGCGTAGTCGGAAGTGACAGAGCAGATGATTTATCAAAATTCTCTTTTGAGCTTACAGATGATAGTATTATTAAGGTTACTCAGATCAATAATAGTTTTTATGTAGAACCTTTAAGAGACGGACAGTGTAAGATTATTGTAAAAAACGAATACTGTAATTATCCGAATGAAATTCTTACTGTAGTTCAGAACTATAATGAAATAGCACAGTCACATTATATTACTACAAGTCAGAATGTAGTAAAAATGGAAATCGGGGATGAATATACTCTGAATTGTCTTCTTACAGGTGGAAACGAAGCTGACAAAAACGGTTTTATCTGGACTGTTGATGATTCTTCTATTATATCCTTTCTTACTTCAGATGGAACAGTAAATTATTCAAGAAGTGCCTCTTCTGCAGACGATTATACAGTTCTTAAAACGCAGGGTGTAATTACTGCAAAGAAAATAGGCCTTGCAACTATTACAGTACATCATCCAAAAAGTTCTTTGGATTGCAATATCAAAGTAAGGGTTTATGAGAAAGGCAGTCTTAGAGATAAGATTCAGCTTAAAGGAGAAGGTATTGTTAAGGTTATCAAGGGAGAAAGTACAGAATATACAGTAGTTCAGGAAAGTGGAAATACTATATCTGCGTTGAATTGGAGTGTAGAAGATTCTGATATTGCGGATGTAAACGGAAAAAGTTTTACAGCGGTAATCAGTGGAAAACAAAGTGGAATTACCGACCTTGTTGCAGAAACAACAGGTATGATAAATCCTTATAAAGCGGTTTTGATGTGTGGAACTCCGGAAGAACTTGAAAGTTTCTGTTCTATATATACAGATAACAGATATCCTTCTTTAATGGTTGGAGATACAGGATATTTTGAAGTTAAATGTTCTTCTACAATAGATATTGATAATTATGAATGTAATGGCTTTGATTCAAGTATCTGTGATGCAAGAATGAGCCAGAATGTTCTTATTATAAAAGGAAAGAAAGCTGGAAAAACAGAAGTAAAAGTAACAAACAGTCAGGCCCAGAACTCTATTGTATTTTATGTAGATGTAATGAGTAATGAGACAATTGATAAACCATATTATTTTTCTTTTGATAAGTTCTTTGGTCTTGTAAAGGGAGAAACAGATACAATAAATATAGTTTTGAATGGAGCTGCAGAAGAGGAACTTAATGGTATTTCCTGGGAAATTGAAGATTCATCTGTAGCAACAATAAGCGGAAATGCAGATAAATGCCGTGTTACTGCTTTAAAAGTTGGGCAGACTGTAATTAAAGCAAAGCATAATAAAAGTTCGAATGAAGTTCGTATTGTTTTATATACTGCAAATACAAAAGAAGAACTTGCATCCAGACATGTTTTGTCACTTTCAGAAACTAATTTCCTCGTAAAGAAAGGAGACTCAGTTTATGTTGAAGCTTATATAAATGGGGATGATATAGAAAACATTAAGTGGGAAAATGATGATATTTCTCTTGTAAATGTTGATGATAATAATGACAGTGCTTACATAAGATGTATTGAAGAGGGGCAGGCTGTCATTACAGTAAAATATCATGATGCAGCTTCACAGAAAATATTTATATCTATTAAGAGTGAGACTGCAGATGTTTATGAAAAAGATGTAAGTCTTCCTTCTATTCTTGAACTTATTACCGGAAGTACAAAAACAATTAAGCTTGTAACTCAGAATATAAGTGAGAAAGAACTGGAAGAATTTGTATGGTCTTGTGATGATGAAAAAGTTTGTCAAATCAAAGGAAATAATGGCGAATGTTATATAACTGCTTTAAAGAAAGGATGCTGCAATATTAAAGTAATTAATAAAAACCTTGGTATTGAAAGAACTATTGTTGTTGTTATTGCTGATACATACCAGGAACTGTATGAAAACAGTTATATTTCATTATCCAAGAGTTATTACAATATCAGTGTTGGTGATACTTTAGATCTTTCCCTTAAGTTTGGTTCGAAAACTCCGGAAGATTCTGTTATAGCAGCTATAAAATGGAATGCATCAGATTCTTCTATTATAAACGTTGTTTCTAATGGAAAAACATGTTCTGTAACTGGTCTTCAGGAAGGAATATCTGTTATTAATGTAGGTGGGGAAGGAATAGGTAATGAACTGAAAATTACAGTTGCCGTTGGTGATGCAGAAAATTTTAACGGCAAATACATTATTAATACAGAAAAGATAATTGGTATTGTAAACGGTAACTCATATATCTTGAAAGCTGAACTTATGGACAGTTATGGCCAGACAGTTCAAAACTATTCTTCTGATTTTAGTTATGAGCTGGATGAAAAATACAGTGAAAACATTGATGTTGAACAGAGCGAAAATGAATTTAATATTATTGCAAAAAAGACAGGAACAAGTTTCATTAACATTAAACACAGTCTTGTAAATAATCCATCAAAAGTTCTTGTGTATACTGCAGATACACAGGCAGCCCTTGATGCAATGTATCCGCTTGCTACAGATAAGGATCATTATTTAATTAAAGTTGGAGATAGTGTAATACTTTCTCTTAATACGATTAATGATGAAAAAATCAGCGGTATAAAATGGTCATGTTCTAATTCTTCCATATGTTCTTATACAATGGGAGACAATAAAAAGCAGCTTAAAATTACTGCTCGAAAAGAAGGGACAACTATCTTTACTGCCAAACATGAAGGTTCTGAAGACGTTAATTTTACAATCACTGTAAGTGATTTTGGAAAGAACAGCGGAAGCATTAGTATATTAAGTGAAAGCATAATTGGACTTGTTAAAGGAGAAGAATATAAAACATCTATCAAAACAAATCTTTCTGATGAAGAAAGCAAGAATATAACATGGACTGTAAGTGATGATTCTGTATGTTCAATTGATGGAATTGCAAAAGAATGTACTATAAATGCACTGAAAGAAGGTGTATGCGAGCTTACTGCAAAGTATAGTTCAGGAGTTTATTCAACAATTGTTGTTTATGTGAAGGAAAATCAACAGAAAGTTGATTCTTCAAGTTTTGTAAACATTGATAAGAGATATAACTATCTTGGTCTTGGTAACACAATTAATATAAGACCTTTCTTTGCAAAAAAGATTCCAACAGACCTAAGTCTTGAAATCAAGGATATTTATGAAAACAATGTTTGTTCATATAAATATGAAAACGGAATACTTTCTGTAAAAGGTCTTAATGAAGGAATAGCGGCTCTCAAAATTACAAGTAAATCATGTGAAAATACATTTGTACTTTATTTTGAGGTTGCCCAGGGAATTGAAAATGAGGTAACTGAAACAGATACTGGTTATCTTACAATTAATAAAACCGTATATGTAATGAATGCCTCTGATACAGTAACACCTTTAGAAATAAGTTGTATTCCGGTAGGTATATCTCAGGATAATTATTCAACAATTAAATGGGAAACTGAAAATAATGATGTTGTTACAGTAATTGGTAGTAATGAAAAAGTATACATTTACGCAAATAAAGAAGGAAATGCTTTGGTACATGCATCTTCTGTATTCTCAGCAAATATCTTGAATATCCGTGTAATTGTTACCAAAGATGAACTGATTACAATTCCATATATTACAGCCGACAGATCTTCTGTTGAAATGACTATAGGGGAAACTGTAACTGTAAATGCTGATATAGAAAATTCTGATAGTGTTGATGTAACTAAATTTGATTTTTCTATTGAGAATGAAGAAATTGCGACAATTACTAAATTAGGCAATGTTGTAAAAATTAAAGGAATTAATAATGGACAGACTTTGCTTACAATTAAATACAAACAGAGTGGCATGGAAGATAAGAATATTGTTGTAAGTGTAAAAGGTCTAAGTGACAATATTGTATATCTTACAAGTTCAGATAACTATTCAATTATTACAGAAGGAAGTTATAAGAATATTGAGGTAAATCTTGTCGGCTATAGTGAAATTAATTCAAATAATTTTACATGGGAAGTAGTAGAAAGTAAGCCTGAGAAAGAAGGGAAGGAAGTTATAGAGCTTTCTGGAAGCGGAACTTCAAGACTCTGTAATGCTTTAAATCCAGGTATAGCAAAAATTAAGGTTACTCATAAGGCAACAGATGATGAACATTCTGCAATTTATCCTATGTATCTTTTTGTTAAAGTAACTGATTATCTTACTGAGAATCCTCTTTATATATCTACTGATAATACTGTAGTTACGGTGACAGAAAAAAACAGAGCTACAATCAAGGTAAATCTAGAAAATGGAGATGCAAGTTATCAGAATCAGTTTAATTATGAGACTACTCAAAGCGAAGTTATTAAACTTAGCCCAGCTGGAAATCAGTGTGTAGTAGAAGGACTTAAGGAAGGAATTGCACGTGTAACTGTAAGTCATTCACGTTGTCCGGGACAGAATATTGATATTGTTGTAATCGTTGAAGCAGATAATTCAAAGGATTCTTTATATATAAGTACAGATTCTACTCTTGTAGAAATGAAACCGTCTGACAGTTATCGTCAGATTTACGCAACACTTAATGGTGGCACTCCTGAGCAGAATACATTATTCCATTGGAACATCTTGAGTTTTGAGTCTTTGATTAAGAACAAGGATGGAACTAGTAACCAGGTTGTAAAAATACAGGACTCACAGGACAGCTGTATGATTAAGCCTTTATGTGAAGGTTCTTGTATTATTCGAATTACTAATGATGCAACAAGACACTATCTTGATATCAAGGTGCTTGTAAGTCTGTACAATGAATTGAAGTTTGTAGAAAATGCCGTAAATGTTCTTGCATTTGAAACAAAATCTATAGATGTTCAGTGCCCTACAGGTAAAACTATTTTATATGAATCAAGTAATGAAAAGGTAGCAACAGTTACCGGAACAAATAAAAAATGTATTGTTGAAGGTACGGGTAAGGGAACTTGCGTAATTCGAGCTTATGCTAGTGACGGATCTACAAGCGATGAACTTATTGTAAATGTTAAGGAAAATACTAATGTTATATCTTCTTACATTACATCAAACATAAACATTATAAATCTTAATGTTCAGGATGATGCGAAGGGTTATCGTCTTACCGCAAAATTGAATGGAAGTAGTGTTACTCAGTCGGACCAGGATAATATTACATGGACAATTAGTTCTAAGAATACAAGTATTATCAAATTTTTGGGTTCAACAAGTTATACTGCGAAAGGAACTGAAGTAAATGTTATTCCGGTTGATAGCGGTGAATGTTCGATCGTAATTCATCATGAAAAATCACAAAATGATAAAACTATTTATGTCAGTGTTGAAAAGAACAATGTAACTCTAAGTGTTTCTGAAGATTATCTGACAATGAAATTAAATGAGATCTCTCTTCTTACTGCAACTTTGAAAAACTCTTCTGAAGCTGAAGTAGATAAAATTACCTGGGAAAGTGAAAACAAGGAAATAGTAGAAATACATAATGGGCCGGTTGTAAAAGGTGGTAAGGTTAATATTGTAGCCAAAAAAACCGGAGACTGCAGAATCATATGTAAATATA